>NZ_CALMHT010000032.1 GCF_937863835.1 uncultured Prevotella sp. | reverse complement strand
AAAGGTAAATATACATTAAACGGAACCATCAGATATGAAGGAACCAACAAACTGGGACGCTCTCGTTCCGCCCGCTGGTTGCCTACATGGAACGTTTCGGGAAGCTGGAATATGCACGAAGAGAGTTGGTTCAAAAAACAGAACATACTTTCTCATCTTACCCTGAAGGCTTCTTATTCGCTGACCGCCGACAGAGGTCCTGAGGATTACACCAATTCCACAGTCATGCTGGAAGGTTATACACCTTACCGCCCGTTCGCAACAGACCGTGAGACAGGACAGAGAATCACGAACAATGAAAACTCAAACCTTACTTACGAGAAGAAACATGAGTTTAATGTCGGTTTCGATGCAGGATTCTTAGACAACAGAATCAATGTGGAATTTGATCTGTATCGTCGTAACAACTACGACTTGATAGGTCCTGTCAGCACGGAAGGTGTTGGTGGTATCGTCATACAATACGCCAACATGGCTAGTATGAAGTCACATGGTGAGGAATTGACAATCTCTACACGCAACATTGAGACGAAAAACTTCAAATGGGGTTCTAACTTTATCTTCTCGCATACCAATAACGAAGTGACTGAACTGAACTCAAGAGACCGTACGATCGACCTCGTAACCGGTAATGGTTTTGCCAAGCAAGGCTACCCTGTAAGAGCATTGTTCTCCATGCCTTTCGCAGGACTCAACGAAGACGGTATCCCTCAGTTCTATACACCTGACGGAACGGTGACGACAACAGATATCGATTTTCAGAACAGAGATAATAATGATTTCCTTAAATACGAAGGGCCTACAGACCCCACAATTACAGGCAGCTTAGGTAATATCTTTACATACAAAGGATTCCGTCTGAATATCTTCATAACCTATTCGTTCGGAAATGTCGTACGCCTCGACCCTGTCTTCTCTGCCTATTACACCGACCTGACGTCCATGACGAAAGAATTCAAGAACAGATGGATGGTTGCAGGTAATGAGAAGTCAACGGATGTACCTACCATCTTGAGTTACAGACAATATCATGATAATAAGAGTTTGCGTTATGCCTACAATGCCTATAACTATTCGGATGTACGAATAGCAAAGGGCGACTTCATCAGGATGAAGGAAATATCTTTGAGCTATGATTTCCCGAAAGCATGGTTCGGTAAGGCCCCGTTCACCAACATTTCGGCCAAATTGCAGGCTACGAACCTATTCTTGATTTATGCTGATAAGAAACTGAATGGACAGGATCCTGAATTCGTACGTTCTGGAGGCGTTTCCGCTCCTGTTCCAAAACAGTTTACATTGACATTGAACGTTGGATTATAATTAAGATTATCAATATGAAAATAATAAATAAATATATAGGTGTATCCTTATTGAGTCTCGTTATGACGGGAACTTTCATATCGTGCGACAGTTATCTCGACAAGTTACCCGATAACCGAACCGAACTGCACAATCCCACAGACGTGAGCAACTTGTTGGTTTCTGCTTATAGCGACAGGCATCCCGCCTATCTGCTAGAGATGGAGTCGGACAATACAGATGCAAACATCAATACAGCATGGACTTACGGCTCAAGATTCCAGGAACAGGCTTACCTTTGGTCGGACATCACTGAGATAAGTGATGACGAAACGCCGCAGCAGTTGTGGGAATCATACTATAAAGCAGTGGCTTCGGCTAATGTGGTCATTCAGTATATCAACTCTCAGAATGCAGCTGACTATACTGCCCAGATGGGCGAAGCACTGATGTGCCGCGCATATGCTGAATTCATGATCAGCACCATTTTCTGTAATGCTTACGATGAGACCACAGCTAGTAAGGAGATGGGTGTACCATACCCTACAGAGCCCGAAACGGCGGTAGGTGTGAAATATGACCGCTCTACATTGAATGACTTGTATGAGAAGATAGACGCTGACCTGCAAAACGGTCTGTCACTGGTTCAAGACAACTATTCATCACCAAAGTTCCATTTCAATAGAACGGCGGCATACGCTTTTGCCACCCGATTCTATCTCTATTATCACAAATACGATAAAGTCGTTGAATATGCCACGAAAGCTCTCGGCTCCTCACCAGTCAACAAACTCAGAGACTGGGCTGCATGGGATGCTTTGTCCAAAAACAAGCAGATACAGCCAAATGCTTACGTCAATTCGAATGTGACGGCTAACTTCCTGCTCCAGTCGGTCTATTCTGAATGGGGTGTAGCAGGAGGCCCTTATAATTATGGTCAGAAGTATACCCACAATAAATTGATAGCATCGACAGAGACGATAGGTTCTACCGGACCATGGGGTTCTGCAGGTTATCTTTATTATGGTAACTTCAGCAACGATGATTTGTCTGTTATATGCATACGCAAATTACTCTATAATTTTGAAACTACTGATGTGGTATCTAAGACAGGATATGCTCATGGGCAAATTGTCGACTTCGATGCTGAAGAGACGCTTTTATGCCGTGCCGAAGCTTATGCCTTACAGCATCAGTATCAGAACGCAGTGGACGACATCAATATTTTGCTGTCCAAGTTCTCTAATGGAAGAAGTGTTACACTGGATGGTATTGTGAAATTCTATAATAATATGGACTATTACACACCTGATGCACCGACTCCTAAGAAGAAGTTTAACACGACCTTCAACATCGAACCGACGATTGAAGAACCTCTGTTGCAGTGCATACTTCATCTGCGTCGTATTATAACGATACACGAAGGTTTGCGCTGGCAAGATATCAAACGATATGGCATAGAAATTTATCGCCGTCAGATTGATTCTAACGGTAGCCTGATGACCGTTACAGACAAGTTGCCGGCCACCGATCCCAGAAGGGCGATACAGTTGCCTCAGGATGTTATCAGTGCTGGTATGACACCTAATCCAAGAAATAAATAACAGTAAAGAGAACAGAATATGAAAAAATATATAATATTGATATTTGCGGTTGCCGTGTCTTTCGGATTTACAGCTTGTAGTAGTGATGATCCATCGTCTACAAGTATCTTCGAGGGCAATACCGTAAAGCGCGACGCATTCCAAGAATGGCTGCTGAAGAATTATGCATATCCTTATAACATCGATTTCAAATATAAGATGGAGGATATCGAGAGCGACATGAAATATTCTCTGGTACCTGCCGACTCAGCTAAATCGGCCAAGCTGGCCATTATTGTCAAATATTTGTGGCTCGACGCTTATGACGAAGTGGCTGGACAGGATTTCACAAAGAGCAACGTTCCACGTATGATCCATCTTATCGGTTCGCCGGCTTACAACAGCGAAGGCACTATGGTGCTTGGTACTGCTGAGGGTGGACTGAAAGTCACTTTGTATATGGTAAATAGTCTGACGGAAGATATGCTGAAAGACTATGCTACGCTCAACGAATATTATTTCCACACGATGCATCATGAGTTTACACATATCCTGAACCAGAAGAAGCCGTATAACACAGCTTTTGACAAGATAACAGAGAGTGGATATGTCAGTGGCGACTGGTATCAGATAGACGGTGCTACTGCCCACAAAGCGGGATTTGTTACTCCTTATGCGATGAGCCAGGGAGGAGAGGATTTTGCAGAGATGCTCTCCGTCTATGTGACAACTTCACAGACCGACTGGAATGCCATCATCACCGATGCAGGCGCAACAGGCGGGTCACTGATCAAACAGAAGTTGGATATCGTACGTTCGTATATGCAGGAATCCTGGAAAATTAATATAGACGACTTGCGCAGTGTTATCTTACGTCGTGCAGGAGAACTCTCATCACTTGATTTGGAACATTTAAAATAAAAAATAGGAATATATGAAAAAGTTAATATATAGTATTCTCTTGATGAGTATTTCTTTCAGTTTCCAATCTTGTCTCCATGACAATGAAGAAACTTTTGATGAGAGTGCTTCCGAGAGGTTGGCAAATGTGGTCAGTGCAGACAGACAAATGTTGGAATCTGCCAGCAACGGATGGTTGATGCAATATTATGCCGGTGAAAACTATCAGAAAGGTGGTTATAACTTCCTGATGAAATTTAAAGGTGGTAAGGTCACGGCAGCAGGCGAACTAGATGCAACGGGCAAAACTTACTCATCCGACTATGACGTGATAACTGACCAAGGTCCAGTTCTTACTTTCAATACATATAACGCTCTTATCCATCTTTTGGCTGAACCCCAGCAGGAGAATGTGGACGGATACAAAGGCGACTATGAGTTCGTCATTCAAAAAGCTATTCAAGACACTGTCTTTGTAAAAGGTAAGAAATGGAAAAACAAAATGCGCTTCATACGCATGCCTGAAAACGAGATATGGAACGACCGTCTAGCTACTATTTCTAATATGGCCGACAGCATATATTGGTCACTCTTCAAGTATGAGGTGAAAGGTGACAGTGTTGCCAAGTTTACTGTAGATATGGGTAATCGTATGCTTACTGTTATGGAAGGAACTAATGTCACTACGATGGGATTCATCATCACTGATACTGGTATTCATCTAGGTGATTCCATCTCTGTAGCCGGTACTGATATACAGGATCTTGTGTGGAATGGAAAAGACCTGACTTTCACCCCACAAGGGAATTCCAATGTTTTGATTAAGAATTACATACCGGCAAGATATCATTTTCTTAACGAATACGAGGGAACATATACGTTGGATAGAAAAGATAAAGATTTCAAAATTACCCTTTCTGTAAATGAAACTGGAGATGGACTGGTTGGAACACCAGTTAATTCGGATGAATATCCATTTTCTATCAAGTTTGGCTATGACAAATTAGCCGGAACTCTTTCATTAGGTCCACAGACATTGGGTGAAATAACATTTAGTGGAACTGTATATACGTTGGGTTTATACCCATGGGATGATATTTCAGGCTATTTCACATGGTCTGATGGCGTTGGTATGATAGGAACTATGCAAGATAATGGTTCTATTGCATTTACTGACAATTTGGTATGGGGAACATATCCAGTTAATTCATTTAGAGTGCGTGCATCCAAGGGCCCTATGAATGGAAGTACATACGACAGAACCGTGTCTGCTTTATTAAATGGATATGATTTACCTGATTTTAAGGGACTTGTCAAATAAAATGTTTGAGAATATGAAAAAGATAATAAATATAGTATTTGTCATTGCAGGATGTCTTATCGGGACATCTTGTAGTGACAACGATTATACAGAGAACGTAAGTTCTGTGAAAGTAGCTTCAGCTTCTACTGAGATAGAGGCTAAAGGTGGTACAGGTAGTATAGCGGTAAACTCAGAGAATGTAGTTTCCGCTTATAGTACAGAATCTTGGTTGACTGTTTCTGTCTCAGACAAGAACGTTAGTTATACAGCTGAACTCAATCCATTTGCCGAATCGCGTAACGCTTTGGTGGTGGTTAAAAATGCCAAGAACGATTCAACTATTGTTAATGTTAAACAATATGGTGTGGTTTTCGCGCTTGACGCTCCTTCTTCTGTTAATGGAGGTGACGCTGCTTTTAGCCGCTCATTCTATCTGAAACACAATGAAGATGTCACTATCACGACCAATGCTAACTGGCTCAAAGGTTCTATTGAAGGCGACAGCTTGAAGATATCAATGACCGATAATACGCTAGGACATATAAGGTCGGGATACATTAAGTATCAGATAGGGACTGTTCTTGACTCTGTTCAAGTGTTGCAGTGTGACTTCGACAAGGATATAGCCGGTGATTATTATTTGGCTTATAAAGGAGACGATGGGAAAACTTACGCTTATGCCGCTCAGTTAACAAATAAATCATTGGTTTTGGCTACGAAGGAATTCACGTTAACTATTCCTGTCGCATTCGACGAGAATAGTATCTCTGTTACTATGGAGTGTGGAGATAGTATAGGTTTTGCTAGCAACAGTTACATTTACACCATTTTTGCAGATGCAAAATATGAATATTGGACTGCTTATAATAAAGGTCTCAAATATACTGCACCATTACAATATGATGATGAAAATGGAACTTATGGTTTCTTTGCAGGTACATTCGGAACGAGAAAAATTGGGGCACTTGTCTTTGGTGGGTTCAAAACCAATCAAATGTCAAAGACTAATTATGTAGGTGATTTGGATGTCCTTTATAGTCCATATCTTTTGAAGGTTTCCTCTTCGGGGGCCAAATCGAAGTCTTTTGGCAAGCAGCTCTCACAATTGGAATATATACTCAGATAGTATAAAATAAAGATTCTCTCTCAGATGGCGTATCATTCATAAGATGATGCGTCATCGCATTTTAATGACATTCCTTTTGTCCTTTTTTTATATTTCTGTATCAGTAAATATAATACGGGAACTTCATAATCGCTTTATTGTTGGGACACTTCATCGCAGCGGCACAACCAATATGTCATATTACACGATATGACGAAAAGTAAGAAGTCGCTTTTATATTGTGTGAAAGGTATTGACTAATTCATATCATAGAAATGTGATTTGTCCTCCATTGG
>NZ_CALMHT010000031.1 GCF_937863835.1 uncultured Prevotella sp. | reverse complement strand
TCGATTCTCTTTTCACCTTTCAGTGTCGGCAATAATCGACGGATAGAATCAGATTTCTTATCAGCTTTAGCATATCCGAATGTTAAAGTCAACAGTATCATGCAAATATAAAATCTCATTCTCGTCCTCATGGTATTGTGCTTTTGCTGACAAATATAATAAAATCTTTTTTAATATTCACCTATTCTCAAAAAATATGAGTAATTTTGCAAAAATATTTATATGTTGGATGGAAAATAAGAAAGCGACACTTGCCTTAGGTACAGAACCAGTAGGAAAATTGCTTATGCAATATGCTATTCCGGCTATTATAGCAATGACGGCTTCGTCTTTATATAATATGGTAGACAGCATCTTTATTGGTCAGGGCGTAGGCGCTCTCGCCATATCCGGATTGGCTATCACGTTTCCTCTCATGAACTTGTCTGCTGCGTTCGGAGCAGGTGTGGGAGTCGGTGCTTCTACTTATATATCTGTGAAATTAGGACAAAAGGATTATCGTACCGCAGAGAATATATTAGGGAATACAGTTGTACTCAATCTGATTATAGGCATTGCGTTCAGTGTGATAACACTCATGTTCCTGAACCCGATATTATATTTTTTCGGAGCCAGTGAAAATACGATTCAATATGCTCGCGATTATATGGTTATTATACTGGTGGGGAATGTGTTTTCACACATGTATTTTGGACTGAACGCTGTACTTAGGGCAGCTAGTAAACCTAAACATGCAATGTATGCTACCATGTTTACCGTTGTACTTAATACAATTCTCGACCCCATTTTTATATGGCCTTTGCATCTTGGTATTAAAGGAGCCGCTTATGCCACAATCCTATCTCAAATAATAGCATTGGTTTGGCAATTGTGGGTGTTCAGTGATAAGCGAGAATTGATGCATTTTAAGAAAGGGATATTTCATTTAAATGGTGATATCGTCAGAAATATCATCGGAATAGGGATGTCGCCGTTCTCAATGAATGTATGTGCATGTATAGTTGTTATATTTATTAATACAGGACTCGCACATTATGGTGGAGATATGGCTGTCGGTGCTTATGGTATCAGTAATAAACTGGCTTTTATATTCGTGATGATAACAATGGGGGTAAATCAAGGCATGCAACCGATAGCAGGATATAATTACGGTTCACTTCAGTTGGACAGACTGATGAGAGTCTTGAAGTATGCAGTTATTGTAGGCACTGCAGTTACCACCAGTGGCTTCGTAATCGGAGAATTCTTTCCGCATATATGTGCGCGGTTATTTACAAGCGACCAGACGTTGATAGACATCAGTGTCAGAGGCATACGAATCAACATGCTGATGTTCCCTCTTATCGGTTATCAGATGGTCGTTACCAATTTCTTCCAGAGTATAGGCAAGGCAAAGATAAGTATGTTTTTGTCTCTGTCCCGACAATTATTGTTCCTATTACCCTTACTCATCATATTACCTCCTATATTCGGGGTAGATGGCGTCTGGGCTTCTTTGCCTTCAGCTGATGCTGTATCGTCTATCATCACAGCTGTTATCATGATCGTGTATATGAGAAAATTCAAAAGACAACATAAAGCTAATATGAATGGAAAACAATAGAAAAATAATCATTAATGTGGGCCGCCAACTAGGAAGTGGCGGACATATCATAGCTAAGATGCTGGCTAAGGATTTCGGTTGTAAGTTGTATGACCGGGAAATTCTTAATCTTGCCGCAAAAGAAAGTGGATTTTGTGAGAAGGTATTTGAACAGAATGACGAGAAAAAGGGATTTATCAAATCGCTCTTTCATATCCACACACCGTTGGTGAGTGATACTTGTTTTTATAGTAATAACATGAGTCAGGAAAGTCTGTTTAAGTTTCAAAGTGATGCCATACGTAAAGCCGCTGACGATGGTCCGTGTGTATTTGTAGGGAGATGTGCGGATTATATTCTGCGTGAATACCAAGATACAATAAGCGTATTCGTTACAGCGGATATAGATGACCGTATCAGACAAATATGCGAACGTAAAGGTGTAGATGAGAATACGGCCCGCAAATACATTGCAAGTCAGGAGTCTGCCAGGGCGTCATACTATAATTACTATACAGGAAAGAAATGGGGACATAGCGCCTCTTACGATTTATGTGTTAATTCCAGTCTGTTAGGATTGGAAGAGACGGAAATATTCATCAAGGATTTCATAAAGAAACGGTTTCATATAGAATGAAAAGAATAGGAATCATCAGTGATACCCATAGTTATTGGGATGATAAATATCTTAAGTACTTTGAAGAGTGTGATGAGATATGGCATGCCGGTGATATCGGTTCCATGGAAGTAGCTGAAAAATTAGCTGCTTTCCGCACATTCCGTGCCGTTTATGGTAATTGTGACGGTGGAGATCTCCGTACAATATATCGTGAAATATTACGTTTCAAATGTGAAGATGTAGATGTGTTGATGAAACATATCGGCGGTTATCCCGGTAATTATGATCCAAGCGTCAGAGGTATGATATATGCCAGTCCGCCACAGTTGTTTATAAGTGGTCATTCTCATATTCTGAAGGTTAAATATGACAAGACTCTTAATCTGTTACATATCAACCCCGGTGCTGCAGGACTACAAGGATGGCATAAGGAAAGGACTATTATTCGTCTTACTATAGATGGAAGAGAGTTTAAGGATATGGAAGTGGTAACACTGGCCGACCCAAGAAAAGAAATATAATAATAAAAACATATTGCAATATGAAAACGTATCTGGTAACTGGTGCTGCAGGTTTCATCGGTTCTAACTTTATCAAATACCTGCTTTATAAGAAATATAAGAACGAAGATATTAAGATTATAGTTCTTGATTTACTTACTTATGCAGGAAATCTAGGTACTATAAAAGATGATATCGACAATAAACGCTGTACCTTTGTACGTGGAGATATTTGCGACCGCGAATTGGCGGATAAGTTGTTTGCGGAGAATGATATTGACTATGTGGTAAACTTTGCAGCAGAGAGCCATGTTGACCGCAGTATAGAGAATCCCCAACTATTCCTTATTACGAATATTCTGGGAACACAAAACTTATTGGATGCAGCCCGTCGTGCATGGGTAACAGGTAAGGATGATAATGGCTATCCTTCATGGAAGAAAGGAAAACGATTCCACCAAGTATCCACAGACGAGGTATATGGATCTCTTGGGGCAGAGGGCTTTTTTACAGAAAAGACGCCTCTCACGCCTCATAGTCCATATAGTTCGTCAAAGACAAGCGCAGACCATTTTGTAAAAGCATACCATGATACATATCACATGCCTGTCACGATTACACGCTGTTCTAATAATTATGGTCCATACCATTTTCCGGAAAAACTGATTCCATTGATTATCAATAATATTCTGGAAGGTAAAAAGTTGCCTGTGTACGGCAAGGGCGAAAATGTCCGTGACTGGTTGTATGTTGAAGATCACTGCAAGGCTATCGATCTTGTTGTGAGAGAGGGGCGCGATGGTGAAGTTTATAATGTAGGCGGACATAACGAAATGAAAAACATTGACATTGTAAAACTTACGGTCAAGACGATTCATGATATGATGGTCGCAGACAAAGATCTGCGTAAAGTGCTTAAAAAACAGGAAATCGATGCGAATGGTGAGATATCTATTGATTGGATAAACGATAATCTGATAACATTCGTGACAGATAGATTGGGACATGACCAGAGATATGCAATAGATCCGTCGAAGATCAAGGCAGAACTGGGATGGTATCCTGAAACTAAGTTTGCAGACGGTATCGTTAAAACTATCAAATGGAATCTCGAAAACCAACAATGGATTCAGGAGGTTACCAGTGGTGATTATCAGAAATATTATGACCAAATGTACGGTAACCGCTAATGATGCACTTCCGAGTGGCAAATGGTAAAACAATTAATAAAAATAATGATATGAAGAAGATTTTGTTATTAGGTTCAGGTGAACTGGGTAAGGAATTCGTTATTGCTGCAAAACGTGCTGGACAGTACGTGATAGCTTGTGACCGTTATGCTAATGCTCCGGCAATGCAGGTCGCAGATGAAGCAGAAGTTTTCAGTATGCTGGACGGTGATGCTTTGGATGCTGTGGTAAAAAAGCATAAACCGGATATTATTGTACCAGAGATAGAAGCTATTCGTACTGAACGCTTGTTTGAATTTGAAAAACAGGGTATACAGGTCGTACCAAGCGCAAAAGCTGTAAACTATACGATGAACCGTAAAGCAATACGTGATCTCGCGTCAAAAGAACTGGGACTGAAGACAGCTAAATATTTTTATGCAAAAACTTTTGATGAACTGAAAACGGCTGCTGATACCATAGGATTTCCTTGTGTTGTAAAACCGTTAATGTCTTCTTCCGGTCATGGACAGAGTATAGTAAAATCAGATGCTGATCTCGAAAAAGCCTTTAAAGAAGCGATGGAGGGCAGTCGTGGTGATGTGAAGGAAGTGATTATTGAGGAGTTTATACATTTCGATAGCGAGTTTACGCTGCTCACTGTTACACAGAAAAATGGAGAAACTTTGTTCTGTCGCCCAATAGGACATGTACAGAAGAGTGGCGATTATCGTGAGAGTTGGCAACCTTATGCCATATCAGATGAGAATCTGAAAGAAGCTCAGCGTATGGCTGGTGCTGTAACTAAGGCTCTTACCGGTGCTGGTATCTGGGGCGTCGAATTCTTCCTGAGTAAAGATAAGGGCGTCGTGTTCTCTGAGTTGTCGCCTCGCCCACATGATACAGGCATGGTTACATTAGGTCATACGCAGAACTTGAATGAGTTTGAACTTCATTTCCGTACTGTCATGGGACTACCTATTCCTGCTATTCATCAGGAACATGCTGGTGCAAGTGCTGTGGTATTGGCAAAGGAAGATGCAGACCATCAGCCTGAGTTTAACATGATTGACGTTTTGAAAGAAGATTATACCCGTCTACGCATTTTCGGAAAACCGGACCAGCATGTCAACCGCCGTATGGGTGTCGTACTGTGTTACGAAGAAGTCGGTGCGGACATTGATGCTTTGCGCGATAAGGCTAAACGTCTTGCAGCTACGGTTATCAAATAAATCGAATGATAAGATCACTGCAGTCACTTCGTTTCATCTTCATGATGATGATTTTCATGTCCCACTTTGCTTTTAATGGCATCGGCGCATTTGATGAAGGAGGTGATTGCGGTGTTTCTTTTTTCTTTATATTAAGCAGCTTCGTTCTTCATCAGTTTCGATCTTCTTAATTGTATTGATATATTTTTATGCTATTTTTCTGATTCCAGAAGAGAGGATAAATGACATCGTATACATACATCCCGTTATAAGATTGATAACATT
>NZ_CALMHT010000030.1 GCF_937863835.1 uncultured Prevotella sp. | reverse complement strand
AACAACGGTAATATCTATAACCTGAGCGGACAACTGGTGAAGACAGGTGCAACGAATTTAGATGGTCTGGACAAGGGCATATATATTCTGAATGGTAAAAAGTATGTTGTGAAATAAAATAGAAAGGTAAGAAAGATGAAAAAGATATATATAGCACCTGAGATTGAAGTTGTAGACATGGACATCGTGTTGCCTATCGCCATATCTAACGGACAGTTTGGTAGTAATGTGAAAGAAGACGGTTCGTCAACCAAGTTGATCAACGGTCAAAGGAACATAACGCCTGGTGACGGCAATGGAGATGATATCGTAGTTGGCGCAAAGCGCAACTCTATGTGGGAATAAACTTTGAGTATATTTAAATATGAAAGGGAGTGTGTCGACGGATACACTCTCTTTTCTTTTTTGATGCAGTTTTGGAATTTATTTTTTGCCGAATCAATTAAAAAACTTAACTTTGCATATTGCAAAAAATAAGCAGAGGAAAATCTAATGGCTAATAACGACAAGGCTTTGACACCGATGATGAAACAGTTTTTCACGCTGAAGGCGAAACATCCTGACGCGCTGCTGCTGTTTCGTTGCGGTGATTTCTATGAAACATACTGCGAAGATGCTGTTACGGCGGCACAGATACTGGGTATTACGCTCACACGGCGCAATAACGGAGGTAATAAAGGTTCTGCCGAAATGGCGGGATTCCCGCACCATGCTCTTGATACTTATTTGCCCAAACTGATACGGGCAGGCAAACGTGTCGCCATCTGCGACCAACTGGAAGACCCCAAACTCACCAAGACGCTCGTCAAACGGGGTATCACCGAACTGGTTACGCCGGGTGTGGCGATGAGCGATAATGTGCTCAACTATAAGGAGAACAACTTCCTGGCTGCCGTACATTTCGGTAAAGGTGCCTGCGGCGTGTCGTTCCTCGATATCTCTACCGGCGAATTCCTCACCGGAGAGGGCACTTATGATTATGTGGAGAAACTGCTTGGCAATTTCTCGCCCAAGGAGGTGCTTTATGATAAAGCGCATAAACAGGATTTCGAGAAGTATTTCGGTAATAAGTTTTGTGTTTTCGAACTCGACGACTGGGTGTTCACCGAACAGTCGGCGCATCAGAAACTGCTGAAGCATTTCGGCGTGAGAAATCTGAAAGGTTTCGGCGTAGATCACCTCAAAGCGGGTGTCATAGCCAGTGGCGCCATCCTGCAATACCTCGAACTTACTCAGCATACCCAGATAGCGCATATCACATCTCTCTCACGTATAGACGAAGAGAAATATGTGCGTATGGATAAGTTTACGATACGCAGTCTGGAACTCCTTCAACCGATGCAGGACGACGGCAGTTCGCTGCTCCAGGTGATAGACAAGACCGTCTCGCCTATGGGAGCACGTATGCTGAAACGCTGGATCGTGTTTCCGCTGAAAGACCAGAAACCGATCAATGAACGACTGGATATCGTGGAATATCTCTTCCGCGAACCTGAATTCCGCCAGTGTATAGATGACCAGTTTCATCTTATCGGCGATTTGGAACGTATCATATCCAAGGTAGCTGTAGGCAGGGTTTCGCCCAGAGAAGTGGTGCAGTTGAAGGTGGCTCTGAAAGCTATCCAACCGGTCAAGACGGCTTGCCTGTGCGCCCGGAACGATTCACTCAAAAGGATAGGGGAACAGCTCAATCTGTGCGAACTGCTCCGTGAACGTATCGCCAAGGAGATACAGAACGACCCTCCACAACTGGTCAACAAGGGTGGGGTGATAGCCGACGGGGTAAACGAGGAACTGGATGAGTTGCGCCATATCGCTTATAGCGGTAAGGATTATCTGATGAAGATACAGGAACGGGAGACCCAGGAGACGGGTATCTCCAGTCTGAAAATAGGATATAACAATGTGTTCGGCTATTATCTGGAGGTGCGCAATACCTACAAGGACAAGGTGCCCGCATCGTGGGTGCGCAAGCAGACGCTGGCTCAGGCCGAACGGTATATCACACAGGAACTGAAGGAATATGAAGAGAAGATTCTGGGGGCGGAGGATAAGATACTGTCGCTCGAGACCCGACTGTTCAATGAACTGGTGCTCTCGATGCAGGAGTATATCCCTGCCATACAGATCAATGCCAACCTGATAGCTCGCCTCGACTGCCTGTTGTCGTTTGCCAAAGCATCGGAGGAGAACAATTATATCCGTCCCGAGATAGACAATACCGAAGTGCTCGATATCCGACAGGGCAGACATCCCGTGATAGAGACTCAGTTGCCCCTGGGCGAACGGTATGTGCCCAACGATATATACCTTGACACCGACAAACAGCAGATTATCATCGTGACGGGTCCAAATATGGCCGGTAAATCGGCTCTGCTGCGTCAGACGGCTTTGGTGGTACTGATGGCGCAGATAGGATGTTTTGTGCCCGCAGAAGCCGCCAAAATCGGTTTGGTGGACAAAATATTCACCCGCGTGGGTGCGTCGGACAATATTTCATTGGGCGAATCCACCTTTATGGTCGAGATGACCGAGGCCGCCAACATACTGAATAATGTATCGCCGAAGAGTCTGGTGCTGTTTGATGAACTGGGCCGCGGCACTTCTACCTACGACGGTATATCCATCGCATGGGCTATCGTGGAATATCTGCACGAGAACGTGCGGGCGAAGGCGCGTACCCTCTTTGCCACCCACTATCATGAACTGAACGAGATGGAGAAGAACTTCTCGCGCATACGCAACTATAACGTGTCGGTCAAGGAGGTGGACGGTAAGGTGATTTTCCTTCGTAAACTGGAGAAGGGTGGGAGCGAGCACTCTTTCGGTATCCATGTGGCTGAGATTGCCGGTATGCCTAAGAGTATCGTGAAGCGTGCCAACGTGATTCTGAAACAACTGGAAGATGATAACAGTCAGGTGGGTACGGTAGGTAAGCCGACACGCGAGATAGCCGCCAGCAGGGAAGGGATGCAACTCAGTTTCTTCCAACTCGACGACCCCGTGCTCTGTCAGATACGTGATGAGATACTGGGACTTGACATCAATAACCTCACCCCCGTGGAGGCGCTCAACAAACTCAATGAAATCAAGGCGATCGTCAAGGGGAAATAAACCTTTCTGTCGCAATCAACAAAAAGAAGATATCGCAATCCATAAAAGAAAAGGAGCTGAATTATTCAGCTCCTAGTTTTTTCATCCATTTTCCTCCGAACATACAGAATAGTCCGAGTATCACAAATGGTACACTCAGTATCTGTCCCATATCTATCGGCAGTCCGGCTTCGAACGGTTCCTGTATATCTTTTGTGTATTCTATGAAAAAGCGGAAAGCGAATATCAGTGTCAGGCATAATCCGAAGAAGAATCCTGTGCCCACTTTCTCTTTGTAATGGCGGTAGAGAAACCAGCCCACAAGGAAGAACACGGCGTAGGCGATAGCCTCGTAGAGTTGTCCGGGATGTCTCGGAGCGGCATCTACACGCTCAAAGATAAATGCCCATGGCACATCCGTCACTTTACCTATAATCTCAGAGTTCATCAGGTTGCCCAGACGTATGAAACAGGCTGTGGTAGGGGTGGCAATAGCGATATTGTCGAGCACTACCCATAAATTTACGTGTGTCTTGCGGTAATACAGATAGAGGGCGATCATCAGTCCCAGTGTACCGCCGTGACTTGCCAGTCCTTCATAACCTATGAATTTCCATGCTCCTTCGGCTGTGTGGTGTATCGGCAGAAACATCTCTACGATATGGTCCCAACTGGTCAGGAAATAGTCGGGTTGATAGAAGATGCAGTGGCCTAGACGTGCGCCTGCCAGAATACCTACGAAACAGTAGATAAACAGAGGATCGAAATACTTGTCCTCTATCTTCTGTTGCTTGTACAGATACTTGACGATAAAGTAGGCTAGCGCCAGACCGATCAGCCAGCACATAGAATACCATCTCACCCCGAAATTCCCTATATGGAGGAAGAAGAGTGGGGGATTCCAAACGATGTAATTCAGTAGGTCCATATTCTTTTATACATTAAATCTGAAGTGCATGATATCACCATCCTGCACCACATAGTCTTTACCTTCGACACCCAGTTTTCCGGCTTCTCTGATGGCAGCTTCACTGCCGTACTGGATATAGTCTTCATATTTGATGACTTCGGCACGGATAAAACCTTTCTCAAAGTCGGTATGGATCACACCGGCGCATTGAGGGGCTTTCCATCCCTTATGATACGTCCATGCCTTCACTTCCATCTCACCGGCGGTGATGAATGTTTCGAGGTTCAGCAGACTGTATGCTTTCTTGATCAGACGGTTTACACCGCTCTCCTCCAGACCCAGTTCGTCGAGGAACATCTTCTTGTCCTCGTAGGTCTCCAGACCGGCGATGTCTTCCTCTGTTTTGGCGGCGATGACCAGTACCTCGGCACCTTCAGCCTTGGCTACATCCTCCACCTTTTTGCTGTATTCGTTACCATCTTTGGCAGCTGCTTCGTCCACGTTGCAGACATACAGTACAGGTTTTGCCGTCAACAGGAACAGATCGTGGGCTGCCTGCTGCTCCTCCTTGCTGTCAAATTCCACTGTACGGGCATTGAGACCTTTGTCGAGAGCTTCTTTGTATGCCTCCAGAACAGCGACGTTCACCTTGGCTTCCTTGTTACCAGTAGAAGCGATTTTCTGTTCCTTGTTCAGCCTGCTCTCTATCGTCTCCAGGTCTTTCAGTTGCAGTTCGGTATCAATAATCTCCTTATCGCGGATAGGGTCTATCGTACCGTCTACGTGCGTGATATTTTCATCATCGAAGCAGCGCAGCACATGAATGATAGCGTCTGTTTCACGAATATTTCCGAGGAATTTGTTTCCCAGTCCTTCACCTTTGCTTGCGCCCTTTACCAGTCCGGCGATATCCACTATCTCACAGGTAGCGGGTACGATGCGTCCCGGGTGTACGATCTCGGCGAGCTTTGTCAGTCGTTCGTCGGGAACCGTGATGACGCCTACGTTAGGTTCTATTGTACAGAATGGAAAATTAGCTGCCTGTGCCTTCGCACTCGACACACAATTGAAAAGAGTAGATTTTCCCACATTAGGAAGGCCTACTATACCACATTTTAATGACATGTCAATCTATTTTTTGTATACGGCTGCAAAGTTAGCTATTAAAAATGTAATAATCACGATAAAACGCAATTAATTTTTTTATTAGTGGGCTTCCAGCCAGTTGTTTCCCCAACCGGCATCGGCTATCAGCGGCACTTGCATCCGGTAGGCTCCCTGCATCTCTTCAAGCACGATTTTTTCCACCTTCTCCTTCTCCTCGGGCAGTACCGAGAAGTTGAGTTCGTCGTGCACCTGCAGTATCATCTTCGAACGGATATGTTCTGTCTTGAAACGGTTGAATATCCTCACCATCGCCACCTTGATGATGTCGGCTGCCGTACCTTGGATAGGTGCGTTGATGGCGTTGCGCTCAGCGAATCCTCTCACGGTGGCGTTGTGCGAGTAGATGTCGGGCAGATAGCGGCGACGGTGGAACAGTGTCTCCACATAACCCTGTTTACGGGCCTGTTCTTTGGCTGTCTCCATATAGTCTTTCACCTGCGGGAACGTTTCGAAATACCCGTCTATCAACTGCTTCGCTTCGTCGCGGGTGATGTCGAGTCGCTCCGCCAGACCGAATACCGTGATACCGTATATGATACCGAAGTTGGCGCGTTTCGCCTTCGTTCGTTGGTCGCGCGATACCTCTTTGATGTCTTCCTTATATATCTTGGCGGCGGTGGCGGCATGGATATCATATCCCTCTCTGAAGGCTTCTATCATATTCTTGTCACCACTGAGGTGTGCCATCACGCGCAGTTCTATCTGTGAATAGTCTGCCGAAAAAAACAGACAACCGTCTTCGGGGATGAAAGCCTTTCTGATTTCCTTTCCGTCTTCACCCCTTACAGGGATATTCTGCAGGTTCGGGTCGCTCGACGAGAGTCGGCCCGTGGCTGTGATGGTCTGGTTGAACGAGGTATGTATATGTCCTGTGCGCGGATTGATCAGGGTAGGGAGGTTGTCTACATACGTTCCGAGCAGTTTCTTCAAACCCCTGTGTTCCAGTATGTCTGCCACTATCTCACTTTTCCCTTTGAGTTGTTGCAGCACTTCCTCACTGGTCACGAATTGTCCCGTCTTCGTCTTCTTCGGTCGATCCGTGATTTTCAGTTTACTGAACAGGATATCGCCTACCTGCTTGGGCGATGCGATATTAAATTCCTCACCGGCGAGTTCGTAGATACGCTTTTCTATCTCGATCATCCTGTTGGTCAAAACCTTTGACGTTTCTTTCAGCGATTCCGTGTCTATCCTCACGCCGCCTATTTCCATTTCCGCCAGCACGGGCATCAGCGGCATCTCTATATCATAGAAGAGGTTTTCCACCTCCGCCTCTTTCAGTTTATCTATCAGGATGTTTCTCAGTTTGAGCGTCACGTCCGCATCTTCGGCGGCATATTCATAAATGTCGATAGGAGCGAGGTCACGCATACTTTTTTGACCTTTTCCTTTCGGTCCGATCAGTTCATCGATATGTATTGTCTGATAGTGGAGCAGCACCTCAGCCATGTAGTCCATGTTGTGATGCAGTTCGGGATTGATCAGATAATGGGCTATCATCGTGTCGAACATCTTTCCTGCCAGAACGACGCCATAGTTTCTCAGCACCTCCAGATCATATTTTAAATTCTGACCGATTTTCTCTATTTTTTCATTTTCATAGAGCGGTTTAAATATATTAACTATTTTTAGAGCTTCGTCACGATTGGCGGGAATCGCCACATACCAGGCCTCATTTTCCTTCACTGCGAAACTCAATCCCACCAATTCTGCGTCGATTGGATTGGTAGAAGTGGTCTCAGTGTCCAGACTGACAAATTCGTTTGTTAATAAATAGTCACACAACTTACGGCTATCTTCCTCATTTTCAATCAATTTATAGTCGTGAGCAATGGTTTTAAGGCTCTCAAAACTCGAATTTTTAGTTTCTTCCTCATCAGTGGACGTGAAATTTCCGAATAAATCGGGTTGGTTGTTTTGTTCCTTTTTCTTTTCTTTAGGTTTATTAAGAATTTTGTTTGCCAGCGATTTGAATTCCAGATCCTCGAATATTTTTTCCAGTTCATCAGCATTGGGTTCCTCTTTTTTGAGTTCGTCGAGATTCAACTCTATCGGAACATCGATTTTGATGGTGGCGAGGAATTTTGAAAATTTGATCTGTTCTATATTCTCTTCCACTTTTTTCTTCAGAGCCCCTTTCAGTTTCTCCGTACCCGTTATCAGATTTTCCACACTCCCGAATTCGTTGATCAATTTTACGGCAGTCTTCTCACCCACACCCGGGCACCCCGGAATATTATCCGCGGCGTCACCCATCAGTCCCAACAGGTCGATCACCTGGAGTGGGGAAGAGATACCATATTTCTCTTCTATATCGCTCACCCCGAGTATCTCATAACCCGCGTCGCCATATCGCGGACGATACATGAACACATTCTCCTTCACCAGTTGTCCGTAGTCCTTGTCCGGTGTCAGCATATACGTCTCCACACCCTTTTCGCTGGCCTTCGTAGCCAGTGTGCCTATTACGTCGTCCGCCTCGAAACCGTCCACCTGCAGCACCGGTATGTTCCATGCTTTCAGTATGTTCTTGATGATAGGCACCGCTTTTCTGATGTCCTCTGGGCATTCTTCACGCTGTGCCTTATACTCCTTATATGCCTCATGGCGGAAGGTAGGACCCGAAGGGTCGAAGGCAACACCGATAAAGGCCGGTTTTTCTTTTGTCAGCACCTCGTTAAGGGTATTGACGAACCCCATCACTGCCGACGTGTTCAGTCCCTTCGAGTTGATTCGGGGGTTTTTCATGAAGGCATAATAGGAGCGGTAAATAAGCGCGTAGGCGTCTAAAAGAAATAATTTGTCCATAATAATGTTATTTTTCCGTGTAAAATTACTAATTTTTTATCATTAATCCGATAAAAACACTAATTTTGTAACAAATTTCAAGTAATGGACTATATTTCGCTCATCAAGAAACCGATTCAGAGTGACCTCGACAGCTTTATCAACTTGTTTAATGAGTCACTTTCGCATACCGACGGAATGCTCGAACAGGTGCTCGATCATATCCGGCAGCGTGCCGGTAAACGGATGCGCCCGATGCTCATTCTTCTGGTAGCCCGCAATTACGGTCAGGTGACTGATGCCGCTCTCCATGCTGCTGTCGGACTAGAACTGCTCCACACGGCGAGTCTGGTGCATGATGATGTGGTCGATGAGAGTGGTGAGCGTAGGGGACAGGCGTCCGTCAACGCCACTTATAATAATAAAGTGGCTGTGCTCGTGGGCGATTTTATCCTCTCTACTGCGCTTCTTAATGTTTCACGTACACACAACGAGGTGATTGTGCAATATCTGGCTAATCTCGGTCGTACGCTGTCCAACGGAGAGATATTACAGTTGACTAACATCTCTAATCAGGAGATATCCGAAGAGGTTTATTATCAGGTCATTAAACAGAAGACGGCGGCTCTTTTCGAGGCTTGCGCCGGTATCGGTGCCCTCTCATCAGGTGCGTCTGAAGACGATGTCCGCAAAGCTAAAAAGTTCGGTCAGGACCTGGGTATCATGTTCCAGATCAGAGACGATATTTTCGATTATTCCGAATCCACCGAGATAGGTAAACCTACCGGTAACGATATGACCGAAGGTAAACTCACGTTGCCTGTCATCTATGCCTTGAATTCCACTGGAGATCAGGAGATGCTGGCACTGGCTGGTAAGGTGAAGGACCGTACTGTCACGGCAGATGAAATAGAACGTCTGGTTGCTTTCACCAAGGCTCACGGCGGTATCGGTTATGCAGAGAAGAGGATGGAAGATTTCCGTAGGATGACGATGCAGTATATCAACTGCGAAGTCGGTGACGAGTCTATCCGTCAGTCACTTACAGCCTACATCGATTTTGTCATCGAGCGCAACAAATAAAAAAGCTTCCCCGTTTGGAGAAGCTTTCCTTTTATTCGGAAGAATATTCCTTTATATCTAGAAGAATTTAGTTTCGCTGCCCAGTAGTTCGCTCAACAACAGATTGGCGAGTCTGCTCGTACCCAGTCTGAACCATTGGTTTGTCAGCCATTTCTCGCCAAGTACCTCTTTTACAATCGTATAGTAGATAATGGCATCCATCACCGAGTTCAGTCCGCCGGCAGGTTTAAAACCGATCTGTATGCCCGTTTCATCGTAATATTCCTTGATAGCCTGGCACATCACGTAAGCAGCCTCCGGCGTAGCGGCAGGTTCCAGTTTACCCGTCGATGTCTTGATGTAATCAGCACCCGCATACATCGCCAGGATCGAAGCCTTCTTGATGTTTTCTGCCGTCTTCAGGCACCCTGTTTCCAGTATCACCTTCATTTTCTGTTCACCGCATACCTCTTTCAGTTCGTTGATGTCATCAGCCACACCTTCATAGTCGCCGCTCAGGAACTTGCCTACAGGCATCACGATGTCTATCTCCGTGGCACCGTCTTTCAGTGCCAGTGCCGTCTCGGCAACCTTCACCTCTATCAGTGCCTGCGATGACGGGAAACTGCCTGATACACAAGCTATTTCGATGCCGTCTACTTCCAGACTCTCACTTACGATGCTGGCGAAACATGGATATACGCAGATGGTGGCTACGTGGGGTAGGTCGGGGTAGGTGTCGTCAAACTGGTTCACCTTTTCTGTCAGTGCCAGGATCGACTCTTCCGAGTCAGTCGTCTTCAGCGATGTCAGTTCGATGCTTCCCATCAGGAATTTCTTCACTTCCGGTGTATCGTTTTCGTGCACTTTCTCCACGATGATTTTCTTCACTGCCGCCTTCACGTCCTTGTCGTCAATCTGTGTATTATATTTGCCCAGAGCCTCTTCGTATTTGCTCTTCTGCTGTCCGTCTAGATGCATGAGATGTGTCTCCTCAGTTCCTTTTTTCGTTGCCATATTCATTTCAGTTTTTGATTATTTATATGTCTTGTCTTATCTCTGTCTGTCTTCTTTCCGATGTTCTGCAACAGAGCGTCCGTCAGGTTTACACCCGTCTGGTTGGCCAGACAGAGCAGTACCCACAGCACGTCCGCCATCTCGTCGGCGAGGTTGTCCGTTTCGCCTTCCTTGAAACTCTGGTCGCCGTATTTCCTTGCCATCACCTTCGCCAGTTCACCCACCTCCTCGGTCAGGCAAGCCATGTTGGTCAGTTCACTGAAATACCTTACGCCGTAGGTCTTAATCCATTGGTCTACAGCCTTTTGCGCTTCTTCTATCGTCATTGTCCTATTCCTTGTTTTTTGTATCCATACATATTGTTACCGGACCGTCGTTGAGCAGTTCCACTTTCATGTCTGCGCCAAACTCGCCCGTGCCCACTTCCTTACCCAGTGCCTTGCTCAGCGTCGAGCAGAACGCCTCGTAGAGTGGGATAGAGGTCTCATGTCCGGCAGCCCTGATCCATGACGGACGGTTGCCTTTCTTATACGATGCCATGAGTGTGAACTGACTGATTACCAGTATGTTACCATCTACATCACCTATCGGTAGATTCATCACACCGTTTTCGTCGTCGAACACCCTCAGACCAATCACCTTCTTCACCAACCAGTCTATATCTTCCTCATTATCAGTCTCTTCTATTCCTATCAGGATCAGGTAACCCCGTCCGATAGCCGATTTCACTTTACCGTCTATCGTCACCGAAGCTCTGCTTACCCGTTGTATCACCAGTCTCATATTGCAAATATACTTATTTTATTTCTCCGGATGGAAAAAGTCGTAGACAATTTTTCCTTTCGCTTGTCCTATCGCATCTGTAATCGTTTGTAAATCAGAAGATTGTATCACTTTTACTGTTTTCAGTCTTGCGAGCAGTTCATCCCTTGTCTTCGGACCGATACCTTTGATGTCGTCCAGTACCGATTTCAGCGCATGTTTACTGCGTTTCTCCCGATGGAAAGTTATGGCAAAACGGTGCACCTCGTCCTGAATATGCGTCAGCAGATGAAACAGTTCACTGTCCGTCTTCATCCCCACCACGACAGGCGGAAAACCGAACAGCAGTTCATTGGTCCTATGGTGGTTGTCCTTGGCGAGACCCGCTATCGGGATGTCCAGATGCAGTTCGTCCTCCACCACTTCCCTTACCACTTCCATCTGACCTTTGCCACCGTCGGTGATAATCAGGTCGGGTAGGGGCTTTTCCTCCTCTGTCAGACGCGAATATCGTCGTCTCACCACCTCCTTCATCGAGGCATAATCATCAGGTCCCACCACCGTTTTTATATTATATCTGCGGTAATCCTTCTTGCTCGGTTTCATCTTTTTGAATACCACGCAGGCTGCCACCGCATCCGTTCCACTGATATTCGAATTATCAAAACATTCTATATGGTAAGGCATTTTCGGCAGATGGAGCAGACCCTGAATCTCCTTCATGATGCGAACCGATTTCTGTTCCGGATTCAGTTTTTCGGTCTGTTTCAACCTGTCAAACTGATACTGTTTTCCGTTCATCACCGATAGGTCGAGCAGTGTCTTTTTGTCCCCTCGTTGCGGAACGGTGAGCGTCACCCCTTCCAGTTCCAGTTCCATCTCGAACGGTACGATGATTTCCTTCGAAGTACTCCTGTACCGTTCCCTCATCTCGACGATGCCCAGCGACAGCAGTTCCTCCTCGCTCTCCTCCATTCTCTTCTTATATTCGAATGTGAAAGCCTGGTTGATCGACCCGTTGGTCACATGCAGATAATTGATAAACGCCGTCTTCTCGTCGTTCGTGATAGAGAACACGTCAATGTTGTGCAGCACGTGGCTCACCACCTCACTCTTCGAGCAGTATTGTTCCACCAACTGATACCGCCTCTTTACAGCTTCCGCCTCCTCAAATTTCAGTTGTTCCGACAGACTCATCATCTTATCGTAAAGCATCTTCTGTACCTCGCGTGTGTTCCCTTTCAGTATCTCCCTCGCCTCGGCTATGTTGTTCTGGTAGTCAGTGTAATCCTGTTTACCGATACACGGCGCACCGCAGTTCTTGATATGGTATTCCAGACACACCTGATATTTACCCTCACGTATACCCTCCTTCGTAATCGGAAATCGGCAAGTACGCGGATGATACAGTTGCTTGATCAGTTCCAGCACCGCATACATCGAACCGATATGCGAGTAGGGACCGTAATACGTACCCCATTTCCTGTTGATATTCCTCGTCTTGAAGATACGCGGCAGATATTCGTTGGTCACACAGATACTCGGATACGTCTTACCGTCCTTCAGCAGTACATTATATTTAGGGTTGTATTTCTTGATCAGATTGTTCTCCAACAGCAGTGCGTCCTCCTCCGTGTTCACCACCACATATTTCAGATCCCGAATCTTGCTTACCAGCACCTTCGTCTTAAAGCGGTCCACCTCCGTATGGAAGTAAGACGAAACCCTCCTTTTCAGGTTCTTCGCCTTCCCCACATAGATAATCGTACCGTTCTCGTCCAGGTATTGATAACAACCGGGCGAGTCGGGCAGGGCACTCACGATACCCTTTAGATAATCCAATCGTTTCTGATTTTCCTCTTTCGTCATTTGTGCTTTATTATCAGCTAGTTACAATTCCGATTTTTGCAAATTGTTTCACGTGGAACATTCTTTTGTTTCTCATCTATCAGCGTCCGAGCAGCACGAGCATCACATTGATGTCGCTAGGCGATACGCCTGGTATCCTGCTTGCCTGTGCCAGTGTGTCGGGGTCTATCTTTTCCAGTTTCTGCCGGGCTTCGGTAGACAACTGCTGCATATTGTTATAATCGAATTTTCCTTTGATTATTATATTTTCCAATCGGTGCATTTTGTCGGCTACCATCTTTTCTCTTTCGATATAACCGCTATATTTCATCTTGATTTCGGTTGCCTCGATGATTTCTTCTTTTCGATTAATTGGCGCATTTATCGCCTCTTTCAGTTCTGGAACGATTTCGGCAAGTCCTGTCAGCGTGATTTGCGGACGGGCTATCAGGTCCGCCAGTTTGGTACCCTCGCGCAGCGGTGTCGTACCCAGTGCCTCGAGAGCCGAATTAATTTCTTTCGGTTTTACCGAAGTCGTCTTGCAGAAATTTTCGATTTTATCGATAGCTTCCTTTTTCTCCATCCACCAGTCGTAGCGGTCTCTTTTCGCCAGTCCCATCGTGTACGATTTCTCCGTCAGTCGGGCATCGGCATCATCCTGTCTCAGCAGTATTCTGTATTCGGCGCGCGAGGTAAACATACGGTACGGTTCGTCCACACCTTTTGTCACCAAGTCATCGATCAGCACACCTATATAACTCTCGTCCCTGTGCATCCGCATCGGTTCACCGCCCGAGCAATGTATGGCAGCGTTCACACCAGCCACCGTACCCTGTCCGCCAGCTTCCTCGTAGCCCGTGGTACCGTTCACCTGTCCGGCGAAGAACAGTCCGCTCAAAACTTTCGATTCCAACGAATGTCTCAGTTGGGTAGGGTCGAAGAAATCGTATTCTATCGCATATCCCGGACGGTACACCTTCAGGTCCCTGAAAGCAGGAATCTTCTTCAGAGCCTCGATCTGTATCTCCATCGGCAGACTCGATGAAAATCCGTTCAGATACATCTCCTGTGTCGTCTCGCCCTCCGGTTCCAGGAACAGCGGGTGCTGGTCCTTGTCAGGAAACGTCATCAGTTTGGTTTCCACCGACGGACAGTATCTCGGACCGATACTCTTGATCTGTCCGTTGAAAAGGGGCGAATCCGCCAGTCCGCTCTTCAGTGTGTCGTGCACCTCCTTGTTGGTGAAGCACGTCCAGCAGGGCAACTGTTTCAGTACCCTGTGGGCACCCATATAACTGAATTGATGGAAGTCCTCCTCACCATCCTGTATCTCCATCTTGCTGAAGTCCACCGTGCGTCCGTCTATACGTACCGGCGTACCCGTCTTCATCCTGTCCGACCGGATACCCCATCGGGTGATACTCTCCGTGAAATGATATACAGCCGGTTCGGCGGTTCTGCCGCCAGCCAACTGATGGCGTCCGATATGCATCAGTCCGTTGAGGAACGTGCCGGCAGTCACCACCACGCTCTTCGCCCTGAACTCCACACCCCAAACCGTCTTCACGCCCACGGCCTCATGGTTCTCCACGATCAGTTCGTCCGCCTGGTCCTGCCACACGTCCAGGTTAGGCGTCTGGTCTATCACCGTGCGCCACTGCCAGATAAACTTGCCACGGTCGCACTGCGCCCGGGGGCTCCATACGGCGGGACCCTTGCTGCGGTTCAGCATCCTGAACTGGATAGCGGTGGCATCCGTCACCTTCGCCATCTGTCCACCCAGCGCATCTATCTCGCGCACGATCTGTCCCTTGGCGATACCGCCTACGGCAGGGTTGCAACTCATCTGGGCTATCTTGTTCATATCCATCGTTATCAGACACGTTTTGGCACCCATATTAGCCGAAGCCGTAGCAGCCTCACAACCGGCGTGGCCACCCCCGATAACGATCACATCGTAATTAAAATTCATATCAGACATCATATTTTGCGACGCAAAATTAAAAAATTAAATCGAAATTTCATCAAAATACTTTGATTTATCATCAATTTATAGTATTTTTGCACACCGAATTGTGTAATGTTATACCTAATAATACGGGGGAATCATTATTCATTACGTGTTTTGATGTGTTAAAGTGTAAAGAAAAATAATTTTAGTTCTAACAGTTAAATAATTTAATTTCAATCATTTATGTGGTTATGTAATTCATCTATTGGTAGGAAAGTTGTCATGTCCGTAACAGGTATTGCGCTTATCCTGTTCTTGACGTTCCACATGTCAATGAACCTCGTTGCAATCTTCTCTGGTGAAGCTTACAACGTCATCTGTGAATTCTTGGGAGCCAACTGGTACGCTCTTGTAGCAACCCTCGGTCTGGCATTCCTGGCAGTAGTTCACTTCGTTTTCGCCTTTTGGCTTACAATTCTTAATCGCAAGGCACGCGGTTCAGAGCGTTACGACATCACCGCCAAACCTGCAAAGGTAGAGTGGGCATCACAGAACATGCTCGTTCTCGGTCTGATCATCGTCATCGGTCTGTTGCTCCACTTCTGCAATTTCTGGTACCACATGCAGTTCCAGGATGTCATCGGTTCAGGTGCCGCCAACACAACAGATGGTATATTCTGGATACAGCAGACATTCTCATGTCCTTGGTTGGCAGCCATCTACATCGTATGGTTCGTTGCTATCTGGTTCCACCTCTCTCACGGTTTCTGGAGTGCTATCCAGACCCTCGGATGGAATGGTAAGGTATGGTTCTGCCGCTGGCGTATGATAGGCATCATCTATGTCACTATCCTTATGCTTGGCTTTATAGCAGTAGTACTCGCTTATGCTACAGGCATCGTGTCATGTGGCGGCGCTTGTGCGGCTTGTTAATTTCACTTTTGAAAAATAATAACATTTAAAAGAAAAGTAAAATGGCTAATCAAATAGATTCAAGAATTCCTGAAGGCCCTTTGGCTGAGAAATGGACCAATTATAAAGCACATCAGAAACTGGTTAACCCTGCCAACAAACGTAAGCTCGACATTATCGTTGTCGGTACAGGTCTTGCAGGTGCATCCGCTGCCGCTTCACTTGGTGAAATGGGATTCCGCGTATTAAATTTCTGTATTCAGGATTCTCCCCGTCGTGCTCACTCTATCGCAGCACAGGGAGGTATCAACGCAGCAAAGAACTATCAGAATGATGGTGATGCTGTATATCGTCTGTTCTACGATACCATCAAGGGTGGCGACTATCGTGCCCGCGAAGCTAACGTATATCGTCTGGCAGAGGTTTCCGCCAATATCATCGACCAGTGTGTCGCTCAGGGTGTACCATTCGCCCGCGAGTATGGTGGTATGCTGGCCAACCGTTCATTCGGTGGTGTTCAGGTATGCCGTACGTTCTATGCCAAGGGTCAGACCGGTCAGCAGTTGCTCCTCGGTGCTTACTCCGCATTGAGCCGTCAGGTACACGAAGGCACCGTTCAGTTGTTCACCCGTTACGAGATGCAGGATGTCGTCGTTATCGACGGTCGTGCGCGCGGTATCATCGCCAAGAACCTCGTCACAGGCAAACTGGAGCGTTTCTCAGCCCATTCTGTTGTCATCGCTACAGGAGGATACGGCAATGCCTACTTCCTGTCCACCAACGCCATGGGATGCAACTGTACAGCTGCCGTAGCATGCTACCGCAAGGGAGCTTATTTCGCTAATCCGGCTTTCGTTCAGATTCACCCTACCTGTATTCCGGTGCACGGCGACAAGCAGTCTAAACTTACATTGATGTCAGAGTCGCTCCGTAACGACGGTCGTATCTGGGTTCCTAAGAAACTCGAAGACGCCAAGAAGTTGCAGGCAGGTACCCTGCAGGGCAAAGACATCCCCGAAGAAGACCGCGACTACTATCTCGAGCGCCGTTATCCGGCATTCGGCAACCTTGTACCGCGTGATGTCGCATCCCGTGCAGCCAAAGAGCGCTGCGACAAGGGCTACGGTGTCAACAATACCGGTCTTGCCGTATTCCTCGATTTCAATGAAGCCATCGGCCGTCTGGGCAAGGATGCTGTAGAGCAGCGTTACGGCAACCTCTTCGACATGTACGAGGAGATCACCGACGTCAACCCTTATGAGAACCCGATGATGATCTATCCTGCCATCCACTATACCATGGGCGGTATCTGGGTAGACTACGAACTGCAGACCAGCGTCAAGGGACTGTTTGCCATCGGCGAGTGCAACTTCAGCGACCACGGAGCCAACCGTCTGGGAGCTTCGGCACTGATGCAAGGTTTGGCAGACGGTTATTTCGTACTGCCTTACACCATGCAGAATTACCTGAGCGATCAGATCACCGTACCACGCTTCTCTACCGATCTGCCCGAGTTTGAGGCAGCCGAGAAAGCCGTACAGGAAGGTATCGACAAGCTCTACAATGTCAAGGGCGACGAGAGTGTCGACAGCATCCACAAGAAGCTCGGACACATCATGTGGGAGTATGTAGGCATGGGCCGTACCAAAGAAGGACTGGAGACCGGTCTGAAGAAGATCAAGGAACTGCGTGCCGAATTCTATTCACACGTCCGTATCCCTGGCGACAAAGAAGGACTCAATATTGAGCTCGACAAGGCCATCCGTCTGCGCGACTTCCTCACCATGGGTGAGCTGGTAGCTTACGATGCCCTCAACCGTAACGAGAGCTGCGGCGGTCACTTCCGTGAAGAGTCACAGACCGAAGAGGGAGAAGCAAAGCGTAACGACGACGACTATATGTACGTAGCCTGCTGGCAGTACAACGGTACCGACGACGAAGCGCCTACGTTGCTGAAAGAAGACCTCAACTATCAGTACATCAAGGTACAAACCAGAAATTACAAATCTTAATTTTGAATTACAATGGATAAAAATATAAGTTTCACGCTTAGAGTATGGCGTCAGAACGGACCTACAGCCAAAGGTCATTTTGATACATTCGAGATGAAGGATATCCCTGGTGATACCTCTTTCCTCGAGATGTTGGATATCCTCAACGAGCAGCTTATCGATGACAACAAAGAACCGTTTGTCTTCGATCACGACTGTCGTGAAGGTATCTGTGGTATGTGTTCACTTTACATCAACGGTCATCCTCACGGACCCGCTACGGGAGCCACCACATGCCAGTTGTACATGCGTCGTTTCAACGATGGCGACACCATCACCGTAGAGCCATGGCGTTCGGCAGGATTCCCTGTCATCAAGGACTGTATGGTAGACCGTGGTGCTTTCGATAAGATCATCCAGGCAGGCGGTTATGTCAGTGTACGTACCGGTCAGCCCCAGGATGCCAATGCCATTCTGATTCCTAAGGAGAATGCCGACGAGGCAATGGACTGCGCCACCTGTATCGGTTGCGGAGCTTGTGTAGCAGCCTGCAAGAATGGCTCTGCCATGCTTTTCGTCAGTTCCAAGGTCAGTCAGCTGGCTCTCCTCCCTCAAGGCCGTCCAGAGGCAGCACGTCGCGCCAAAGCGATGGTGATGAAGATGGAAGAGTTGGGTTTCGGTAACTGTACCAACACCCGCGCCTGCGAGGCAGAATGTCCGAAGAACGAAAGTATTGCCAATATCGCTCGCCTGAACCGCGAGTTTATCAAGGCAAAACTGAACGACTAAGTTCTTCGTTAATTTAGGCACTCTTTTCATGGTTATTGCCATGGAATTAGTATTTTTGATAGAGATTCCTGCCGTCTGTGAAGATGGCAGGTTTTTTTGT
>NZ_CALMHT010000029.1 GCF_937863835.1 uncultured Prevotella sp. | reverse complement strand
GATGCAAAGTTACGGTGGTCATATTTCAATGATATTGCCACCATATTATGATAATCGTACAAGATGATTACAAAGATGTTGCTTTTCGTGGAAATTCTCTTTCAGTGTCCTTTTTCTTCTCTCTACTATTTTTTTCTTCTTTTGCCTCCACCCTCCACTGAGGGTAAAAATGGCTTCATATTAGTCTGACTGGCAAATAGTTGTAATGTGTGGAGGCAAATCCGTTTGCTTCCACACTGCTTCCACACTTTTTATGGTCAAAGAAGTTGACTCGTTCTTTCCTCTACTATTATTTTCGTTTTATACCTCCATCCTCCACCTGACAGGCTATATTTCTTCGTATTGTTCTGATGATTAACTATTTGCGAAAATAAGTGATACTCCAGAACCTCCACCAAACCTCCATCAAACCTCCACCCGAAAACCAACGAATTAGTCAACCGTATCTGAGAATAAGACAAAGAGGAGTCAACTGAAATCGAAAATTGTTCTCAGGTGTCGTGGAAATGCCATATAGTAACTTGACCCTATGTTATCACAAGTATTATCTTGAAAACAACCGCTTTTGAGTGGCAATTCCACCGCTTTTGAAGAAGATTTAGGCCTAAAAATGATTCAAAACAAGTGGGATTACTCATCATCACCACCGCTCTCGCAACATTTTTAGGCCTAAAAGTTGTACGAATCCATCGATTTGAGTCTCTAAACAAGCGGATTCGCACAACCGAAAAAACGATTAGTGTGACGTTTGTGCGTGGCTCTATGACGTTTGCAACCGTTGTTGCCGACCATTAACCTGTTGGTTGTCAACGGTTTCAGCTTTTCTGTGACGTTGTGATGTTTTTATTTTGATTTTGAAACCGTAGGCAATAAAATAATATATATGGATATACTATTTTATTCAGTATTGGTTCCTGTTTCTTCATGCAAAGATACAAAAAATAAGTGGGATACCCAAATCAGTTGGGGCGTATTATTTCCCCGTCGCGCGAGAAAATTTGCCTTTAAGGAAAATAAATTATCTTTGAAGCGAAAATAATTTCGCTTCAAGAGAATTTATTTCTTGAATTGCGTCAGTTGTTCGTTGTTGGTCATCTTGAAGCACATTGCCTTTCTGGTCGTTGAGTACGACGTGAAGGAACTAGAACTTTACGAATGAAAGTATGCTGTCTGTGGCTCCCGATTTACTCTTCACGTACGCGCCTGCCTTATCTCCAGCGCCTTTAAGATAGTCGGCATCGGACATAAAACGTGACATAAGAGTATCAAATGTATCATAATCGGTGATTTCGAATCCACCCTCAGATGCCAAAAGTCCCTGAGCCTCCTGGAATCGTTTGTTGTTTGGACCGAATAAAACAGGAACATCCCATACTGCGGCTTCGAGCACATTGTGAATACCTACACCGAAACCTCCGCCTACGTATGCCACTTCACCATAATGGTAGATGCTGGACAACAATCCGAAACAATCTATTATCAGACAATCGGCTTGGGCTGCTTCTTCAACAGTTGTCTGGGTATAACGTACGGTTTTATGCTCCAATTTCGACAGTATCTGCTGTAAGTGGTCCTCACCGATGACATGTGGAGCTATAATCAGTTTCCAGTCTTTATGTTGATTGAAGTAACGGATAAATATATCTTCGTCGGGCTGCCAACTGCTGCCTGCAACGAATACTTTACAGTTTTGTTTGAATGCCTCAACAATAGGTAATTGTCGAGATGCCTCCTTTATCTGAAGTACACGGTCGAAACGAGTGTCTCCGGTAATGGAAACATTGTTGATACCCAACTTGGCTAATAAATCCTTGCTTATCTCGTTCTGAACAAAAAAATGAGTGAAGCATTTCAGCACCAAACGATATTCATAGCCGTACCAACGGAAGAAAATCTGTTCTTTGCGGAATATACTGCTTACACTATAAGTAGGCACATTACGATGCTTCAGTATGTGCAGGTAGTTCCACCAAAATTCGTATTTGATAAAGAACGCAATGCTCGGATGCACCAGTCGAAGGAAACGTATGGCATTAAAAGGGGTGTCCAGGGGAAGATAACAAATGATGTCGGCTCCGCCATAGTTTTTACGCACCTCGTAACCCGAAGGAGAAAAGAATGTAAGAAGTATCTTATATTCCGGACGTGATTCGCGCAGTCGTTCCATAATGGGGCGTCCTTGTTCGAACTCTCCTAACGATGCTGCATGAAACCAGACATACTTAGCATTTGGATCTACTTTTTCTTTCAGGACACCGAAGGCGGCACGCTCTCCCTGCCACATCTTCTTTACCTTCTTGCTGAACAAGCTCATGATTGCCACGCCCAACAAATATATGTAGATTGTAAGATTGTACACGATTGTTTAAGTTTTCGTTCTTATTTCAGTACTTCTATTGCGCGACGTAGTCGCTTGAGTGTTTCTTCTTTACCTAAGAATGCTGTTATGTCAAACATGCCAGGTCCTTTGCCTATACCTACAAGGGTCAGACGGAAGGCGTTCATCACATCACCTAGTTTATATCCTTTGCTCTCTATCCAGCCTTCTACGATTTTCTCCTGATTCTCTATCGAGAAATCATCGATTCCCTCTATCACGTCAGCCAACTCGGTCATCACCTGATTAGAGTCTTCTTTCCAACGTTTACGAACGGTCTTCTCATCGTATTCAGTAGGAGCTTCAAAGAAGAACGAGCATAATGGCCATAGTTCTTTCACGAAGTTGACACGGTCTTTCATCATTGATACGACCTTTGTGATACGTTCCATCGTTTCATCGACACCGTGGTCTTTGACAATAGGCGCGAAATCAGCTGCGATTTCTTCATCACTCTTACGGAGCATATATTCATGGTTAAACCAGATACCTTTCTGAAAATCGAAACGGGCACCCGCCTTGCTGCACTTGGTTATATCAAACAACTGTACCAATTCGTCCAGATTAAACAGTTCCTGTTCTGTACCGGGATTCCATCCTAGCAGAGCGAGGAAATTGATGACTGCTTCCGGAAAATAGCCACTCTCCCGATATCCCGACGACATCTCACCCGTCTTCGGGTCGTGCCACTCCAATGGGAATACAGGGAAACCCAAACGGTCACCGTCACGCTTGCTCAACTTTCCTTTTCCGTCCGGTTTAAGCAATAATGGAAGATGCGCAAACTGCGGCATCGTTTCTTCCCAACCGAATGCACGGTATAGCAAGACATGAAGCGGTGCACTTGGCAACCACTCCTCTCCACGGATGACGTGGGTTATCTCCATCAGATGATCGTCGACAATATTTGCGAGGTGATAAGTAGGAAGTTCATCGGCACTCTTATAAAGCACTTTGTCATCCAGGATATCACTCATAATGCGCACATCACCACGAATAAGGTCATTGACATGTACAGCTTCACCCGGTTCCACTTTGAAACGTACCACATACTGGTTACCATCTGCAATCAGTTTGTCTACATCTTCTTTGGATATCGTAAGCGAATTACGCATCAGGCCTCGTGTATGGGCATCATACTGGAAGTTCTTAATCTCCGCACGCTTCGCTTCAAGTTCCTCTGGCGTATCAAAGGCAATATAAGCCTTTCCTCCGTCAAGCAACTGCTTGACATATTTCTTATAGATATCACGACGTTCACTCTGACGATAAGGACCATGATCACCACCAAAACTTACGCCCTCATCAAACTTGATGCCGAGCCATTTGAAAGATTCGATGATATATTCTTCGGCACCAGGTACAAAACGATGTGTATCCGTGTCTTCTATTCTGAAAACCAAATCGCCACCATGCTGGCGCGCAAATAAATAATTATATAGGGCGGTACGTACCCCGCCAATGTGTAAAGCCCCTGTTGGACTAGGTGCGAAACGCACCCTTACTCTTCTTTCTGCCATTTACTAGTTAATGTAGATAAGCTAATTTTTTGCAAAATTACTACTTTTTTTTCTTAAATTGCTGTTTTTTTTCGTATTTTCGCAAAGTAATTGTAATATTCGAACATATAACCACACAAATATGAATATTTTCAGCAAAAAAGATGACAGGTACTGGCGTAATGTATTAACACGTATAGCTCTCATAGTTACTGCGGTAGTTATTATCGTATGGTTCCTACCAAGAAAGAACGGACCTGAATATCAATACGAGGTGGGCAAACCGTGGATGTACGGTTCACTGATTGCTAAATATGATTTCCCCATATATAAATCTGAAAAAACAATTAAAGCGGAAAGAGACAGTATGCTGGCTCTTTATGAACCGTACTTCAATTATGAAGGCGACGTGGAACAGAAAGAAATCAACCGTTTCCTGAATGACTACAAAAACGGCATACCGGGATTGCCAAAATCATTTATAACCATCATTGCAGACGGTCTACACAGACTTTACCAACAAGGCATCATGGATACTCCGAAATATTCGGAACTATTGAAAGACAGTACCAGAATGATAAGGATAGTAAACGGGAAACAGGCTTCCAGTACACAAATCAATTGCATCTATTCCACACTGGCCGCATACGAACAGATATTCCTTGACGACATCCTGGGACAGCAGCGACAGATATTGCAGAGATGTAACCTGAACGAATATATCGAACCAAATCTTATTTTTGACAAAGTAAGAAGCAAGGCTAGTATGGACGACCTTGTCAGTGGTATACCACTCGCAAGTGGTGTGGTCTTGAGCGGACAGAAAATCATTGACCGTGGAGAAATTGTAGGAGATGGCACCTATCGAGTACTGGAATCACTAAAGAAGGAAAACGATAAGAGGACCAGTAGCAAAACAGATTACTGGATGACCCTTGGTGGACAAATCCTGTATGTGTTGACAATCATGATCATGCTGACGTTATATCTTGGATTATTCAGAAAAGACTATTTCGACAAACCGCGAAGTATCATGATGCTCTACTCGCTCATACTGATATTCCCTATCATCGTATCACTCATGGTCTCGCATAATTTCTTCAGTGTCTACATACTGCCATTCGCAATGGTACCTATATTCGTGCGCGTATTTATGGACTCCAGGACAGCTTTTATCGCGCATGTCACCATGATTCTGATTTGCGCCTGCGCTCTAAGATACCAATATGAATTCATCGTCATGCAACTGGTGGCCGGACTGGTGGCTATTTATTCTTTAAGGGAACTCTCACGCAGGTCCCAATTATTTAAGACTGCCTTACTGGTAACGATAGCCAGTGCCGCCATCTATTTTTCATTAGAACTGGTCAACGACGACAGCTTATCCAAAATAGACAGAAGTATGTATGTACATCTGATAGCTAATGGCGTCGCTCTGCTTTTCGCATATCCGCTCATGGATCTTATCGAAAGGACTTTTGGATTCACCTCGAATGTGACACTTATCGAACTATCTGATACGAGCAAAGACTTGTTACGCAACCTGAGCGAAGTGGCACCTGGTACATTCCAGCACTCTATCTCGGTAAGTAATCTTGCTGCTGAAATAGCAAATAAAATCGGGGCAAAAGCACAGTTGGTTAGAACTGGCGCACTCTATCATGATATCGGGAAAATGGCAAGTCCTGCTTTCTTCACTGAAAATCAAGCTGGCGTTAACCCTTTGGGTAACATGTCGTGTACAGAAGGTGCACAGATAGTCATCAGTCATGTGACAGAAGGTCTGAAACTTGCTGAAAAATACGACTTGCCTAGTGTAATCAAGGATTTCATAGTGACCCACCACGGACAGGGCGTAGCTAAATACTTTTATATCAAGTACAAGAACGACCATCCCGACGAGGATGTCGACAAATCACTCTTTACTTACCCTGGACCGAATCCTTTCACAAGGGAACAGGCTATATTGATGATGACGGATACCGTAGAAGCCGCATCTCGCTCCTTACCTGAATATACTGCCGAAAGTATCTACAATATGGTCAACAAACTCATTGACCAACAGGTCAATGATGGCTTTTTTAAAGACTGTCCGATCACGTTCCGCGACATTTCTATCGCTAAAACGGTCTTGGTGGAAAAGCTAAAAACCGTATATCATACAAGAATAAGTTATCCTGAACTTAAAAAATAACGCTTTTTATTGCACAAATCAGCGATTTTGTGCAATAATTGTTTGGTTTTTTGTTAATAAACATTAAGTAAATCACTATAAAAAGGAAAAAGGGAACAATATATTTACCTTTGCAGCCAAATTTTTTAATAGTGATTAAGATGAATAAAACAAAATTGGCCTGTATCGTATTGATGACGATGACAGGTATTACCGCAAAAGCAGGCGGTTTGCTGACCAACACGAATCAGAACATTGCTTTTTTAAGGAATCCGGCACGAGATGGTGCCATTGGTATTGATGGAACTTATAGCAACCCTGCGGGTGTAGCTTGGATGGAAAAGGGATTGCATTTATCCTTTAATGTGCAAAATGCGTATCAAACCAGAACAATCAACAGTGGTCTTACGGTACCGTCTCTTCAGGGGACGCCTTATTATCAGCCATACAAACTGAATGGCGGTGATGATAATGGTGTAAAAACTTTCAAGGGTACGGCTTCGGCACCTATTGTTCCGTCTATTCAAGCTGCGCTCAACTATGACAAATGGGGATTTCAAGCTAGTTTTGCTATAACCGGTGGCGGCGGTAAGGCTACGTTCGATGAAGGTCTTGGTTCTTTTGAGAGTGCGGTGGCGATGGTTCCGGCCCTGCTTTACAGTATGGGATATAATCAAAGTTCTGCTCCTGGTTACTCGGTGAAGAGTTATATTTATGGTAGGCAGTATGTATACGGTCTGCAGGTGGGTGCCACCTATAAACTGACTGATTATCTGGCTGCTTATGTTGGTGCCAGATTCAATTATATACAAAACAAATATGAAGGTAGCATCACCAACATATCTGCCAATATTGACGGAACAAGCGAAAACTTATATAGTTACTTTGGCGATAAGGCATCTACCTATAAACAGATGGCTTTCTATTATCAGATGCGTGCTTCTGAGATGACTGATGCCACACAAAAAGCTACTTATGAAAAGATGGCTGCTGCCTATACAACCGGAGCAACGAAAGCGACAGCCGCTCAGGAACAGTTTGCTGACAAGTATCTCGACTGTACCCAGACGGGCTGGGGCATCACTCCTATCATTGGTTTTGATTTCAAATGGAAGAATCTCAATATCGGTACAAGACTTGAATTCACGACCAAGTTTAATATCCAGAACAACACGAAACGTGATGATACGGGATTGTTCACCGACGGTGTAAACACGCCGAACGATCTACCGGGAATTGTTACCATCGGTGCACAATACAGTATTCTGCCTTCTTTAAGGGTAAGTGCCGGTTATCATTATTTCTTTGATAAAGATGCCCGCATGGACAAAGGAAAACAAAAGTTGCTTGACGGCAATACAGAAGAGTTCCTTGCAGGTGCCGAATATGATATCAACAAGATTGTTCAGATTAGTGCCGGTATACAGAAAACAAATTACAAATTAGGAAATGGCGCTTATCTTAATGATATGAGTTTTACAACCAGCAGTTATTCAGTCGGATTCGGTGCGGGTTTTCAACTATCCAAGAAAGCGAAACTGAACGTAGCATACTTTTGGACTACTTATGATACATTCCACAAAGAATACACCCAGGATATGACAGTGAGCAGCACGACCGTTACGGTAAACAAGACTGATGATTTCTCACGTACCAACAAAGTATTCGGCGTAGGACTGGATTTGGACATCTAATATCTACAGAGGGTCTACGTCAAAGTAGATCTGAAGTGAACTATAACGCGGATCCTCCATTATTTGCGACTCAGCAAAAAGGAGGCATTCGCGTACTTTTTTTATTTGTATACTGGATTCCAATTTAAGGACAATTTTCCTTATATTCATCGTCTTGACTTTGGCCACCGCCGGTTTGTCCGGTCCCAACACCCTTGTACTGAATATCTGTCGTAATCTACCTGCCATCTCTACGCTGGCCGATTCAGCAATATTTTCCTGTTTATGTTTTATATAGACATATATCAGTCGATAAAAGGGGGGATAATGGAACATCTTGCGCTCTTCTTCCTGGTCTTTATAGAAAGCATCATAATTATTACTTACGACCTGCGAAATAACTGGTATATCCGGACTCTTCGTCTGCAGCACGACTAGTCCCTGTTTCCCTTTCCTACCTGCACGCCCGCTTACTTGAGACATCATCATAAATGCATGTTCATAAGCGCGGAAATCAGGGTAATTAAGCATACTGTCAGCATTCAGTATACCTACGACGCGTACATGGTCGAAATCAAGTCCTTTACTTATCATCTGTGTCCCGATAAGCAGGTTCGTACGTCCCGCTGAAAAGTCGGATATGATCCGCTCGTACGCATTTCTAGTCCTTGTCGTATCGAGGTCCATTCTCGCGACACGGGCTTCTGGGAATATTTCTCTTATTCTGTCTTCTATCTTTTCGGTGCCATACCCTTTGCCTCGCAAGTCGGTACCTCCACAGTTGGGACACACTGTAGGCACCTGATATGTATATCCACAATAATGGCAAGTCAGTTGATTGGTTGTTTTATGCATTGTCAGACTGACATCACAATTGGCACAGTGAGGCACCCAACCGCATTCATTACATTCTATCATCTGGGCGAAACCGCGTCTGTTCTGAAACAAGATTACCTGTTGTCCGTCAGCCAACGCTTCCTTGATCTGTTCCAGAAGATACGGAGAGAACGGTCCCTTCATCATTTTCCGATGTTGAAGGTCCTTGATGTCCACGATTTTTATTTCGGGCAAAGCCATATCTTTGTAACGGGTCGTCAGCCGTACGAGTCCATATTTGCCCATTTGGGCATTTGTATAACTCTCCATACTGGGTGTTGCTGTACCCAAGAGTGTTTTAGCACCGTACATTTGAGCCAGAACGATTGCTGCACTACGCGCATGATATCTGGGCGCAGGATCCTGCTGTTTGAAAGACGTTTCGTGTTCTTCGTCGATGATAACCAATCCTAAATTCTGGAATGGCAGAAACACTGCCGAACGGGCTCCTAAAATGATATCATAAGGATTGGATGACAACTGTTTATTCCATATCTCCACCCTTTCGGCATCAGAATATTTTGAATGGTATATACCAAGGCGATTGCCGAACACTCTCTGCAACCGTTCCATAATCTGAACGGTAAGAGCTATTTCGGGCAACAGATATAATACCTGATGTTTATTCTGCAGTTCACGTTCTATAAGATGGATGTATATCTCTGTCTTTCCACTTGATGTCACTCCGTGCAACAGACATACATTTTTACTTAGGAAACTGAAAAGCACTGAATTGTATGCTTCCGACTGGGCCGGACCGAGTTGTTTGATATTCTCCAAATGCGGTTCACCTGCATTATTGAGCCGTCCCACTTCTTTTTCGTACGTTATCAACATCTTTCGGTCTATCAGACTTTTGATTGCATTTGCTGTACAATTGCTCGCATTTTGAAGTTCCTCACGCGTGATTTCAAGCGGTTCCTGTCTACAGACATCACCCTCAATCGTATCCCAACGTGATATTTCGAGATATTTGATGAGCACTTTCTGTTGGTTGCTGGCACGGGCCAGCATGTTAAGGGCTATATGCAACGAAGTCTCATTGCGCAACGACTCTGTTATTGTGATATAGGTCTCTGTCTTAGGTTTATATCCTTCCTGATTTTTCATACCGGACGGCAAAGCGGCCTTGTATACCTCACCTATCGGTGATATATAATAGTCAGCTATCCACTTCCAAAGTTTTAGTTGATTATCCAACAATATCGGTTCTTCATCTACCACCTGGATGATATCCTTAATGGTATATTCGGTAGACGGAGTGTCGTGAATACGTTCCACTATAGCTATGTACTTCTTACTTTTACCTAAGGGGACAATGACTCTGACCCCCACCTTTATCTTTTCCTCAAGATGAAGGGGAATACTATAAGTAAAATATCCGTAAAGAGGCAACGGCAATATGACATCAACGTATTTCATACCTGCAAAGGTATACAAAAAAAAGCAGGTGCCAAATACTTGACACCTGCTTTTTATTATAATTAGATATGATATCCCTTTAGAAATAATAGGCAGCAGATATCTGCCATGCATTAGAACGGCTGTCTGCGTCTTTTATGTTATCCGATACGGAACTTTCCACTTTAGAAGCTGATACATCACCTGTCTTTCCGCATACGATGTTATAACAAACTCCTATTTCGAGATGCTTGACAAGCATGACACCAGCGCCGAGATTAATACTGAAATTGGAATCTTTCATCTTGAAAGTGTTTTTGTAACTGTCAGAACTTGTCCATGAGAAATTCTTTCCACCTACATTAAAACCAAACTGGGGACCTGCGGCAAAATATATTCCTGCCAAATCTCCCAGACCGATCGTATATCTGACATTGATAGGAATGTTGATACTCTTGGCCGTGATGGCTTGATCTTCAACCTTTGCCTCACGCTGATCGTATTGCGCCGAAGCATCTATGCCTAATCCTACGATAGGTAATGTGAACTTCACAGACGGACCGATATAAAATCCGGCTCTGTTGGATGCATTGAACACATCTTTACTGAATGACATATTAGTAACATTGACACCACCCTTGACACCAAATTTAATTTGGGCGGATGCGGGCGTCATAAATGTCGCTACCAATATAAGAATACCTAAAAACTTTTTCATTTGTGTTTATTATTTATTTAAAATCAATGTCTTTCACGACGTACAGTCACACGGGCAGATGAACTGGAAGAGGATGATTTGGATGATGACCTCCGTGCCTTAACGGTACTGGATGATGATCTTCTGGATTTCTTCACCTTCTTTATTTGGTTGGCATCCAACTTTGCTATACTGTCGAGCGAATCCTTCTTTACCTGATCGCCCCAGATATTTTTCTCAAATGCTGCAAGTTCTGTCTCTATTTTCTTCTGTTCTTTAGCCATCGCTGAATCCGTAGGACAATATTGTGCAAGCGTTTTACCTAGCATATTATTGGTCTTGTAGATTTTTCCTCTGTATTTGTTTAACGTGAAATAATCATCCAAACTCATTGTAGCAGCATTGTTCAGACTGCTGGTCATCGTCGTCAGACGACTGAGATATGTAGCCAAGTCTTCATATTTTACCCAGAACAACGGATACTTTGATGCGCCGTCGCCAAAATCATCATCTCTCGACATGATTGGACACAACGCAAGCACCTTCGTATGAAATGTAGAACTGTTCTGATCGAAATAGCTGGATTCCTTAATATAATATGATTTCACTTCAGCAGACGGAATGTCACTGTTCTCGACATGAATCTTTCCATTTTTTTCCTCAAAGAAAATATGATAGTTGTTCAGGAGGTCTTTCATCTTCACCTTTGCACTATCTTCGAATGACTCATTTCCGTCCAGTCTGTATTCATATACATCAACATAACCGGCAAGTGCCAATTTGAATATATAGGTAAAAAGATTCATTTTCGTTCCCTGAGGTTCAACCGGATAATATAATCCCGCATTGGCATCATTCGTAAGGTCCAGTTCTCTGTATATATCTCTTCGCCATACAACATCTTCAGGCATGGCAGCCTCTGTAGGATAATCCATCTGGGCACGCTGTGTCAACCTGGAAGAAGAATTACTGGTATTCTGCTTCTGCTGTTCCCTCCTTCTGGCTGCAGGTTGTGCCATTACTGCACCTGCAAGGAAAGATATCATTATTACGAAAAATAATCGTTTCATATTGTTTTATATTTCAAAATAGATATTCTGAGTTATTTTACTATTACTTCCATTGCTGACGGCAGTTTCCTCTGTATGCCATCCGGTCCGACAGCCACTATATGGGTGATATAGAACCGGCGGTTTCTGGATAACTTTCTGAAGACATCTTTCTGTCGGTCAGAAAAATTGGGTCCACTTGAGGCCTGGGGCACAGCATTACCCATATTGTCAAAGAATACTGTTTCGAAACTCAGCACCTTAAATGGTATATCAAGCAAACCGTCGTCGATGGCAGCGCCTATTCCTCCTGCCGACATCAACTGGCCTTTGCCGAGTCCGCCACCCTTATATCTGGAAGGTACACCGCTTGCATCATTAAAGGCTATATAAGCTGTTGGATCAGGCAACTTCCGTACATGGAATGTAAACTTACCCATCTGTTGCAGTCGTCCCGTATTGTTTGAGGATACAGAGATTGTCACATCATGACCTATTGAAGACGGCCGCGCGATATATTTTCCAGGGCCTACCGGTTGCAAGATACCTCCGCTCATAGATGCTGACACCTTGTTCAAAGGAACACCCGGCACACTGACACTGATAGGATTGCTATAACCTGCATACAACATGTTCATAAGATCTGCGGAAACTGTCGCGCTTGGATCTACGACCGTATACTTCTGTGTAAACGGTCTCCTCACCACATCACCGCGGCCATTGGTCATTGATATATAACCATTAAGATTAAAATCACCGGTACGGCCACAAGTCATCTCGTACAATCCATTGTTAAGATTCACTTTCCTGTTACCGATAAATATTTCAGGTCTCTGTGTCGTGTCGATGGCTGCCATTACGATCCGTGCTGAGAATTTGTCGCCCCTTACAATCGTTTGAGAACTTGGTATCACGAAAGCGCTCAGTTTGTTAACACGGATATCTTTCATATCTATATTAGACACCAATGTATGTAACACTTCCCCTTCTGCATACCGCACATCACTCTGCAATTTGGAAAGTAATGTAACAGATGCTGCCACAGGCATATCCTCGAACATATATTCCTGCCAGTTCTTGCCCATGGCATGGGCTTTCTTTGGCAGTTTGGTGGAAAGATTATTGCTGATTATCATTTTCTGATTATTATCAGTAATCATAGTCAGAATACGTTCCCTGAAAGAATTTATCGCATTATAAAGTTTTTTTCCTTTGCCTCCTATCGGCGCAAGCATCACCTGGTTGGCCGCTTCAAGACTTTCCTTATTCTTTATATTATTGATATCTCCATCCGCACCATCCGCTTCTTTTACGATGTCTAGTTTCAACTGCTGTGCGAAGTCGTAGAGCGAATCACTCATTTCCTTCACATAACGTGCCTTGTCAAACCATGCTTTTACTTTTGCCGGATTTGATCTCATCTGTGCCGCAAAATCATTATACATAGCCTGGTTTTCCTTTGATGAACTGGCAGTTGTCCTGTTGAGACTTTCCTCTACAATAGAAAAACCATTGAGGACCTCCGTTGAGACATTCAGCGCAAGCATTGCCATCAAGACGACATACATCAAGTTGATCATCTTCTGGCGTGGAGAGATTGGTCTTTTCTTTATTGCCATTTGCTTACCACTTAAACATTTCCGTCAATATTTCCCGTTCCCGATGCAGCTGTACGCATATTCACGGTCATAGCTTCTATCATACGGGCATATATCTTATTAAGTTGTTCTATCTGATTTGCCATCTTTCGCGACTGATCGTTGATCTGGTCTATTGTACCTATCTGGGCACTTGCACCCTTAAGCTGCATCTCGTACACCTTACATATTCCCGTAAGAGTACGGTTCAGATTCTCCATTTCTTCGGAATCTGTAGTGAGACGTGCGCTTTGTTCTGATACCTTTGCTAGCATGTCGGTCAACTTTTTCAGTTCCTCTACATAATTGCCTGTAGCTTCCGCCATATCAGGAGACACTTGTTGTTGCTGTCCTATCCATGAAGGCTGTTGTACCATCTCAGCAGCAGGCTGTTCTGTACCGGGAGCTGCAGCAGTAGGCCTTTCCTCTCTCTGCGGAACGGAGTTCCCATTCCCACCGAAAATAATAGTACCACCACCAACGACATTCGTTCCTCTTGCTGCAGCAATATTCTTCTGCACATCTGCTGAGGCATTTTCGATCGGTTCATCCTCGCCTTCCAGATACTCTTCAGTAACATGAGAAGGTAAATCCTTACCTATAGACGTCTTGTCGAAAGGACGGTCAAAGGCAGAAATAAAGAATACGCAAACTTCTGTTCCCATACCTATATACAACATGATATTGGCAGCAGGAAGGTGTGTCAACTTGAATAAAGTACCAAGTATTACAATAGAAGCTCCCCAACTATATGCATAGTTAAGAAATGTCTGTCCAGGTACGCTGTCCATCCATTTCTGCAGACGGTACACTAAGTTATATTTACTATATTCTGTCATTTCGTTTTCCCTTTCTGTTTAATACTTGTACTACTTGCCAGACTGCGTACGCATCTGAAACCAATATACGAGCGTGGCTGATTCTGGTATTCGTAAGAACGCCATGCGGAACGGATAAATGATTCCGGATCTTTCCAAGAGCCACCTCTTACACTCTTTTTCTTCAATCTGTAAGGATCCTCCTTGGCGGCGTTGTACGACAATTGCGGATTCATATCGTTCATGGCATCCACTCCCGCTTCGGTATAGACGGTACTTGTCCATTCCGCAACATTACCGGCCATATCATACAATCCATTACTGTTTGACGAGTAAATACCCACCTTACTGGTTATCAAATTTCCATCTTGAGTATAATCACCTCTATCCGGTTTGAAATTAGCATAAAAACATCCCTTACCGTTTTTGGTCGATTCATTACTCCATGGGAACTCTGTCCCATCTTTACCACGTGCTGCATATTCCCATTCAGCCTCTGTCGGCAATCGGTATCTTTGCAGATAACGTGCCGCGCCGCCCAAACCTTTAAGAAGATAGTCGGTACGCCACGCGCAGAAAGCATTCGCCTGCTCCCATGTTACACCAACTACAGGATAATCATTATATGTGGGTGTAGAGAAATAAAGACGCATGTATTTCTCATTGTCCGAATTCTTAAAATCATTGACCCAACATGTTGTATCAGGGTATATATTTACAATATATGTATTAAGAAAATCCCAAGGTCCGCTCAACGGACGGTTGACGGTCTGATTCACGATCTTACCGTCATCATCTACATAAGCAGTATCTTTGGATATCATAATCTGCTGGTTGGGATCGACCGTGATATCTGTATTCAGAATTCTTTCATTTGGTTTCAGACGATTTTTCCTCAATGCGGCAGCTGTATAATCGTATATTTCATAACGGTAATTCATCTGACTCGCATCCAAAAGTTTTTCTCCAGTCACAGGATTTGTTTTATATAAACTTTCGAAAGCTCTCTGTTCATCTTCATTTGGCTTTCTAGGTAACGGTTTCTTCCAGTTGAGATGAGGTTTCACAGGGTCACCATTTTTATCTTCCGTGATCTTATAAGTTTCATCACCACCATAAGCGGGATCAGCAAGGCGTTCCCTTAAGATAGAGTCGCGCACCCATTGAACGAATTGCTTATATTCGGAATTTGTTATTTCCGTCTCATCCATCCAGAATCCGTCAACAGAGATGTCCTTAACGGGTGTTTCCTTACCCCAAAGACTATCATTTTTATCAATACCCATCTTGAGATGACCTCTTTTTACCAAAGTCATTCCATAAGGGGTGGGTTCCGTAAATGCTTTCCCGCCTCCTACGCCTGTAACTTCACCTCCGCCGGAGAGGACAGTGGATTTTCCACCGAAACAACTGGACAGAAGTAACATCGTTACACCACAAATGGCAACAATACTCTTATTCATATTCATCATTATAGTATCCTCACACTTTTATGTTTGTTCTTTCCTTTTTTATATAAGTTCAAATCTGTCTGATAACTCACGATCAATTCGTGACTGCCATTACCCGGATTAATAGCTGATGTATACATTTCATAACTGTACCCCAGATTAACTCCGTGGAAACTGCCTCCTATGAGAACGGTCACTGAAATTGTCGGACTATATGATATACCCGCATACATTACTTTTTTATCATTCGTATAAACGAGTCTACCTGATATATCAGCCCGATATGTTGTTCCATCAGTACGTCCTAAGACAGACGGTTGTATAGTTACAAACGGATTTCTTAACTTAATATTGTATCCGCCTGTTAAATAATATGTCCTATCGATTTTCAATTCGTTTTTTTCTCCCATTTCTACCAAAGGCGCGTTTGCATGCTGCACAGAGGCTCCGGCGTACCAACTTTTATGTATATAAAATATACCGGCACTCAAATCAACACTGTTTCCACTTGACGTATTAAAAGCAGGATCAGAAGAATCTTCCAAATCAATCCCTGACGCATCAAAATTTTCACTGATCATACCCAGTTGGGCACCTAAACTTAATGTTCCGCCAAAGAGTTTATGCTTATAAGCATATTGGACCGACACCTTCTTATGAGTGAAAAGACCTATCTGATCGTTCATGAAAGACAATCCTGCACCATGATAACCTTTCAGAAAATAAAAGGGCATATCTGCTGCTGCATACATTGTCCGGGGATTGTTCTCAAAACCAGCAAAACTCAATGCGTATGCAGCCACGACATTGATTTTAGACTCTTTACCTACAGCAGCTGGATTAAACGACGGTTCCATAGCCCAATAATGACTAAAGGCAGGATCATATTGACTTCTTGCAGGTAAAACAAGAAGTATAAGCACAGGTATTATGTATAACACACGTTTAAGCACGTGATGATAACGTAAACGACGCGTATTTATTGTACAATAAAAGCCGTCCAAAACTGAACGGCATTTATTCCTTACTAATATTCGTCTTCATTAAATAAGAAATCTTCTTTTGTCGGATAATCAGGCCAAATGTCTTCTATACTTTCGTATACATCGCCTTCATCCTCGATCTCCTGCAAATTCTCCAAGACTTCAAGTGGTGCTCCCGAACGGATGGCATAGTCTATCAACTCATCTTTCGTTGCAGGCCAGGGGGCATCTTCCAATTTTGAAGCCAGTTCAAGTGTCCAATACATAGTCTTATTTTATTAAATTATTATTCCATATTCTTTTCGAGCGCAAAAATAGTAATTTTTATCTTATTTACAAGTTTTCTGCCATATTTTTTCTTCTTCACCCGAAATAAAATTTAATTTTCTCGCAAATACGTATAAATAATCAGATAATCTGTTTATATATTCCAATAAGAATTCATCTATGTTAGAACTGTCTGCCATTGCGTATATTCTTCTTTCTGCCCGTCTACATATTGTTCTGCAGATATGCGCTATTGATGCCGCTTCGGTACCTCCCGGAAGAATAAACGTTTTTTGCGGTGGTATGATACCTAAAATATTATCAATTTCATTTTCTATAGTTTTAACCATGTGTTCATCTATCACAGTAGATTTGCGTAAAACAGACTTGGATTGGTCTGTTGCCAGATAAGAACCGATAACAAACAATACATTCTGAATTCCTTCTAAGAACTGCTTATCACTTCCATCTGCAACCTTGGTTATCAATAGACCAATATAAGAATTCAACTCGTCAACAGTGCCATAAGCCTCAATTCTATCATCATCTTTTTTCACTCTCACTCCTCCCACGAGACTTGTAGTGCCTTTATCACCCGTTTTAGTATAGATTTTATTCATCATATATGGTTTTAGAAATTAACTATATAATTTTGTTTATAACGTTTCACGTCCAAGAAAATTATTCCTGCATAGTACAAATCAAAAGTAATACCTACCTGATCACAATTTTGCAATTGACGCCAAAAAGCTTTGGCATCATTATTTTGATGAATATCCTGGACAATGATGACAGAGTTTTCAGATAATTGGTCCAACAACGTCCATGACCAAGACTTACAATCACCTGTCGCCGATAATCTCACAATATAAGTATTATCCGTTTTTTCCGATTTATTTAATAGTTCTGTCATACGAACCATTTCCGTTTTCCTACAACCATATCTGATGTAATCAGAATAAACAATTTGGTCCGGACTACTATCAACGAAATAATCTGCCTGACAGAAGTTTGATATTCGAAAATATAATCTGCATAATTTTCGGTTCATGACATCCAGTTGAGGATATAAAGAATCCAAATCCTTATAAGAATAATATGAATAATGTTCATTTATCACATCCGTGATAAACTTATATGCGAAAGGAGACTGTACGCCAAAGCCTTTGCAATGGTTTATTCTTCTGATATATATAAACAATCTGCCCAGTATATTCATATTATTAAATATTTCAGCTGCAAATATACGAAAAAAGCTCCGGATACATA
>NZ_CALMHT010000028.1 GCF_937863835.1 uncultured Prevotella sp. | reverse complement strand
GAAGGTATAGAATCAAAGACATCTATCACGGTAAATAACGGTCAGATCATCAACAACTGTTACGATGACTGTATGAACTCGAAAGGTATGATTAAATACAATGGTGGTTTCTGCTACAATTACAGTAACGGCAATGATGCTATCGATTCAAACGCTGGTACATCAGGTGCCATAACAGTAAATGGCGGTGTTGTAATAGGAATAAGTAGTGCAGGTTCCCCCGAAGAGGGAATAGATGCAGACGAAGCTGCTGTCGTCATCAACGGTGGTTATATCTTCAGTGGCGGTGGTACTCAGAACTCATCTCAGAGTGCGACAGCTACACAAGCGGCAGCATTCCTCAAGAACATAAGTCTTTCCAGTAAATATGTGACATTGTATAATGGTTCTACAGCATTATACACTATTATGCTACCCACGACCATCAACAGTGATTATTCGCTTGTCTCCGCACCGGGAATGAGCACAGGCAGCACGCATTATATGAAGGTCGGAACAACAGCACCGACATCGTCCACTGCAAATTACGAAAGTCGTTTTTGGATAAGTCCTACTATTACGACATCATCTACAGTTAAGACTTGGACCCAAAGCAGCAGTTATGTACAAAATTAACGAAATAAAGCCTCAGACAAAATCTGAGGCTTTATTATTTCTGTGGAGATGGAGGGGTTTGAACCCTCGTCCAAACAGGGAAACCATACGCTTTCTACACGCTTATTCCAGCCTTCGGTTTTCGAACTATAGCAAGACCTGGACCACCCACTACAGCCTTATCCTCTAATTTTCATCATAGCAACGAGGCTTACCATGACTATTCCCGATTTACTCTACACCACTTATCCAGAAAGCTTCGGAACAACAGCCTCTGAGCGATGTCTCGTCCCTCTACCTAGTAGTGGGATAAAGCCAGTAACTTACTGTAATTCGGTTAGGCAGCGAGAGCGTAATTATTTTCGCCAGATAAATTTTTGATCGCTTGGATTATAGTGACTGCCACCGGCGCACTGCGTGCTTACATACCATCTCATCCTGCTGTCAAATCCAGTCATCCCCGAGATGTACATTGTTTACAAGCTGCAAAGATATGCATTTTTTCTGATATTCTTTATTTTTTTATATAAAAATCCGTACCTTTGCAATAATTTTGAATGAAAGCAGTTATAAAGATAGTAAGTAATCAGTTACAAACCTAATATAAGGATGGATAAAATAAACTACTTGGTATATACACACGACGCAATGGGATATGTACAGAATACTGTCAAAAGGATAGTGGATTTCTGCTTAGCTCTTATTGGATTGGTTGTATTATCACCTGTTTATCTGATTATTATAATACTGCTAAAGATACAAAGGAACGGACCTGTAATATTCTCGCAAGAGCGTATTGGCAAAAACGGAAGACCTTTTACAATATACAAGTTCAGAACGATGAAAGATGGTATAGAAGATATGGAGCCACAACTCAATGCCATAGTAGATAAAGAGATGTCAACTCTGTTTGAGAGGTTCTTAAGGAGACACCATCTAGATGAACTACCCCAATTATGGAACGTCGTTCGTGGTGATATGGCTATCGTAGGTCCCAGACCTGAACGTGAATATTTCATCAATCAGATTATGGAGCAGAATCATGATTATGAACTGATATACGAAATGCTCCCGGGCCTCACATCCGAAGCTACGTTATATAATGGTTATACCGATACGATGGAAAAAATGCTAAGACGCCTGCACATGGACATTCATTATCTGGAAAACCGTTCACTGCTACTTGATGCGAAAATCATAGCAGATACAGTTTTAAGCATCATCACCGGAAAGAAATTCTAATATTAGAAATTATATATGATTATGAAAAGGTTACTAGTATTACCTATTATTATATTGTTGTGTTCACTGAACGCAATGGCTCAATCGTCTATGACAGACACACAAGTAATGGACTATGTGATGGAACAGCATACGAAAGGAGCATCACAAAGCCAAATCGTTACACAATTGATGCAACGTGGTGTTGATATCAGTCAGATACGCAGAGTAAAAAAGACATACGAACGCCTACAGAAAAAATCCGGTCTAGGAGTAGAGGCGAATGAGACATCTCTCAAATCCGATAAATCAGATACTCGCATGCGCAAAGCTAACGGAGACAAGAAGAAACAACAAAATAATAATGTATCGCAATATCGTGTGAAAGACGGCAACTACAAAAGCACCTACGATGATAATGACGAACAATATTTGCAGATGCAAAGTGAACTGAGCACTTTTATGCCTGACTCTACTGAAATTCTTGAAAAAGAATATAAGGATAAACATAAAAAACCGGAAGGAAAAAAAGTATTTGGACGAGATATATTCAATAATAAAGAGCTGTCATTTGAGCCGAACATGAATATAGCAACTCCTCAGAATTACCGTTTAGGTCCTGGAGATGCTGTATATATCGACATTTATGGCGCATCGCAAAAGACGATAGAAAGTACTGTATCGCCTGATGGTACGGTAACAATTGATGGATTCGGGCCTGTTTCGGTGAGTGGACTAACAGTGGCTCAGGCGAATTCCCGTCTGCGGTCTCAATTAGGAGCAAGATATCAATCATCAAATATACGACTTACTGTTGGACAGACACGTACTATCATTGTCAACATCATGGGAGAAGTAAAGACACCAGGCACTTATACCCTGTCGGCTTTTGCGTCAGTGTTCCATGCACTGTATATGGCAGGAGGGACAAATGAGATAGGAACTTTACGTAACATAAAAGTTTACCGTAATGGAAAGTTGGTTAGTGTTGTGGATATATACGATTATATACTAAACGGAAAACTAACAGGAAATGTCCGTCTGGCTGACAATGATGTAATCGTTGTCGGACCTTATGATTGCCTGGTCAATATAACGGGAAAAGTAAAACGCCCTATGTATTATGAGATGCGCAAAAATGAAAGTGTAGGTACATTGTTGAAATATGCAGGCGGATTTACGGGTGAGGCATACAAAAAGACAGTAAGGATAATTAGAAAATCGGGTAAAGAATACTCTGTCTTCAATGTTGGTGAATTCGATATGAATTCATTCAAAGTATCCGATGAAGACTCTGTAAGTGTTGATTCTATACTTAAACGTTACAGTAATATGGTAGAAGTAAAAGGTGCCGTATTCCGCCCTGGTATGTATCAGGTAGGCGGAGAGATCAACAGTGTGCGCACATTGATTCAGCATGCCGACGGGACGACAGAGGATGCTTTTACAGCTCATGCCGTGATGCACAGGATGAAAAAAGACAGGACACTTGAAGTCATACCTGTAGATGTAGAAGGAATAATGAGTGGAAAGATAGCCGATATTCCAATGCAGAATGAAGATGTGCTGTACATTCCGAGCAAGGAAGAAGAATTAACAAACAGAACGATAACCATACACGGAGAGGTATTATATCCCGGAACATATAAATATGCAGATAATGAAACACTTGAAGATTTTGTACTGCAAGCCGGAGGACTGAAAGATGCGGCATCTACGATAAAAGTAGATGTTTCTCGCCGATTGGTGAATCCTAAAGCTATATCGACCAGTGATTTGATAGCTGAAACATATAGTTTCTCACTAAAAGATGGATTCGTAATCGATGGCGAGCAAGGATTCAAACTGCAACCATACGATGAAGTGTATGTTCGTAAGAGTCCTGGATATTCACCTCAACAGAACGTAATGGTAGAAGGTGAGGTCATGTTTGGCGGCAACTATACTTTATCAAAAAAGAATCAACGGCTTAGTGAAATAATCAAGGCTGCCGGTGGTGTAACAAAAATGGCGTACGTGGCAGGAGCACGACTGGAGCGTAAAATAAATCCTGACGAAAGACTGAGAATGCAGTCTGTACTGAAAATGGCGCAAGCCAAAAATGGTATGGGCGAAAAAGATACACTGAACGTTAAAAAATTGGATATCGGTGAAACATATTATGTAGGTATAGAACTTGAAAAGGCACTTGCCAATCCCGGTGGTGATGCTGATATCACATTGCGTGAAGGTGACCGTATCATCGTACCTGAATTTACATCAACGATCAAGATAAGTGGTGAGGTCATGTATCCTAACACCGTCAGTTATACTAAAGGCAGAAGTGTGTCTTACTATATAGACCAAGCTGGTGGTTTCAACTCGACGGCAAAGAAAAATCATACATACATTGTATATATGAACGGTACGGTAGCGAAAGTAGGCAGGGGAGCCAAGCCCACGCCTGGTTGTGAGATAATAGTACCAAGCAAACCAAAACGAGACAAGAGTTCTATTGCTGAAATGCTAACAATTGGTACATCTGTAGCTAGTATAGCTACTATGATTGCAACGCTAGCTAATGTTTTGAAATAAAAGTGACAAGATATGGAAGACCATAATGATATTAAATTAAAAGAAATCGATATCAGAGAAATCGCGAGTAAAATAGCATCACATAAAAAGTTGTATGCCTTAACACTTGGTATCGCCTTTGTTATAAGTACATTTATTATATTGTGTGTGCCTCGCTATTATGTTTGTTCTGTTAAGCTTGCCCCTGAAACGACCAATGCCAACATGTTGGGAAACATAAGTTCATTAGCATCTAGTTTCGGACTCAATATGAACAATATGTCAAGTCAGGATGCTATTATACCCGAGTTTTACCCAGATGTGATGGAATCAGTAGACTTCCAAACAAATATGTTTCCTGTTAAAATAGAGACAAAAGATAAGAAAATAAAGACCACCTATTATGATTATTTAAATAAGTACCAAAAATTGCCTTGGTGGTCTAGCTTTATCGGATTAATCTCGGGTACGTTCAAAAAAGATGATAAGAATGATAATAATATTGTAAATCCTTTTTCACTAACAAAAAAGCAAAATGACATAGCTCAACTGATTAGCAGAAATGTTAAAAGTCAAGTTGACAAAAAGACAAATGTCATAACCATAACCGTTGAAGACCAAGACCCTCTTGTATGTGCCACTATTGCAGACTCTGCTATGATTAAACTTCAACAGTTTATCATAAAGTACAGAACCAGCAAAGCAATGATTGACCTACGACACGCTCAGGCATTATGCGAGCAGGCTAAAGCCAAATATGTCAAAGCTCAGGAAACTTATGCTTCATATGCTGATGCCAATGAAGATGTAGTACTACAGAGTTTTAAGTCCAAGCAAGACGAAATGGAAAACGAAATGCAGCTACAATACAACAATTACCAGTTAATGACGCAACAAGTTCAATTAGCAAGAGCTAAACTACAAGAACGAACCCCTGCATTCACGACACTTCAGTCACCGACCGTTCCACTGAAGCCAGCGGGTCCCAAGAGAATGATTTTCATCACAGTAGTGTTGGTTATAACATTTTTAGGTACATCGGTATATGTCTATAGGAAGCCTCTTTAAAGGAGACGAACGTTCCGTACTAGTAAAGAAGAACATAGCAGGATCGCTCATTATTAAAGGTTGGAGTTGCGTTATACAACTGCTTCTGGTTCCTTTAACTCTCAAATGTCTATCGCCTTATGAATACGGCGTATGGCTGACTATAAATTCCATATTAATATGGATCGACTCATTTGACATAGGTTTGGGAAATGGTTTAAGGAATAAGCTAGTAGAAGCATTAGCTAATAATGATAAAGAAAAAGCTAGAAGATATGTAAGCACAACTTTTATCATGCTTATAATAATCATTATACCTATAATGCTGTTGTCTTTCATCCTTGTCCATTATCTTGACTTCAACAGCATATTAAACATAGACAGCCATTTGGTAAAGAATATCAACGGTATAATACTTGTTTCATGTTCTTTCGTATGTTCAACTTTTATTTTTAAGTTTATTGGTAATATATATTTAGGGTTACAATTACCTGCTATTAATAATCTTCTGGTAGTATCTGGCCAAACATTAGCTTTTTTAATCATTTTCATTATATCTTTCTTTGGTCACAGTTCATTGATTAACGTTGCTGTCATTTATACTTTATCTCCGCTGATTGTATATATTGTATCATATCCCATAACATTTATAAAATACAAATATTTAAGTCCTTCGTGTGAACTTTTTGACAAATCCGCAATAACTGATTTATTTTGTTTAGGTATTAACTTCTTTATTGTTCAAATATCCGGTTTGGTAATATTCGCATCTTCAAATTTATTAATATCGAATTTGTTCACCCCTGCTGAAGTTACACCATATCAGATCTCATATCGATATTATAGTCTTATACTATTAATTTTTTCTATTATAGCTGCACCATTATGGTCGGCTACTACCGATGCATACACAAAAGGCGATTGGACTTGGATTAAAAATGTGATGAAGAAAATGCACAAACTGATGCTAATTATAATTTTGCTATTAATAATAATGGACGTAATCTCCGTTTATGTTTATAAAATATGGGTTGGAGATGAAATCACAATATCATTCAGTTTTTCCGCTTTAATGTCTCTATATATACTTATTCTGATTTATAGCACCTGTTATTCTAATATTCTGTTCGGCATAGGGAAAATACGTGTATTGACGGTTGTTACTCTGTTTGAGGCTGTGATATATATACCAATAGCTATTTTATTGGGTAAAAGATGTGGATTATATGGCATAGTGTTGGCTTTGATATTGGTAAACTCAATTTGTGCTATAACAAACAAGATACAATATAACAAACTATCCAATGGATATGCAAAAAACATATGGAATAAATAGAATAAGAAAATGATAACCCTAATATTTATAGTATTTGTTTTAGTAGCAGCATTTTCCTTTATAGAGGATAATGCTACTGATTATAAAGATATTGTATATATAGGAATAATGTTTTTACTTATTTGCATAGCGGGATTTCGTCCTATTGGATGTGATAATGACTCTTTAAATTATGAGTATTTCTATTTTAATGCTGATTCGGAAGAAGTTGCTACATTTGTAGAAAAATCATATATTTGGTTGTCTCTTTTATTCCATAAGGTATTTGAATTTGATAGTGTTCGTCCTTTGTTGCTTTTATACGCTATTTTAGGAGTATCTTTAAAGATTGCTGCGATAAGACGCTATTCTGATATTTGGTTTTGCTGCATTTTAATATATATGGGCTATTATTTCATTTTACATGATATGACCCAGATTCGTGCATCTATTGCTTCAGGTATATTTCTGCTGTCATTAAAACCTTTGGTTGAAAAGCGAAGATGGACATTCTTTTTTATGATGTGTGTAGCTCTTTTTTTCCACTATTCGGCATTAGTATTATTTCCTCTTATATTTATGGGAAATTCTGAACTAAAGAAGATCCATCGTATATTATTAGCTACACTTGTTCCTGTCGGTTATATTATTTATTTTTTGCATATAGACATTATCACAGCTATCCCGCTCCCTTATATAGGAGATAAAATTGAGATATATAAAGATTTAAATGAAAAAGGAATATTAGGAGATGAAATTAATGTGTTCAACATGGTCTTTCTTGTGGAAATACTCATTTATTTTTTTCTGTTAATAAAATATGAACTTATTGTAGAATATAATAAATATCTGCCAATAATGCTGAAAATAATGGGGTTATCCATTTTTTCTTTTCTTCTGTTTTCCTCATTACCTGTATTGGCATTTAGGACACATGAATTATATGGGATTGTTGACATAATACTATTTACAAATATATATTACGTAATTCGACCAAGATGGATCTCTAATATAGTTGTACTCATTATAGGACTTTCGCTATTATGCATAAGTCTATTTTATGCAGATTTATTGGTTTTAAACTAATGAATATGAGTAAAAACAAATTGACGAATATGAAAATTCTACCAGTTATAGTTATTTACAATTCTGTGTTGCAAGAACAGTTGACATATAAGACTTTGCTTACAGATCGGAGATGGGATAAATTTGTCGTATATGATAATTCATCTAATGATTATTGTTCTTCAACTATAGAAGATGAACGTGCCATATATATTAGAGATAAGAACAACAGTGGTTTGTCAACAGCTTATAATTTTGCGGCAAAAATTGCTTTAAATGAAGGTTATGATTGGTTGTTAATTCTTGATCAAGACACTTGCTTTTCTGATAATGCATATTTGTACTATACTAATGCCATTACAGACAATCCTAATGTTAAACTGTTTGCACCCATAATAACGTTGAACAACGGTAGCCCATTTTCACCTTCAAAGCGAACTCATATGGGTATGAGAGGTATAATAGTACAGGATGGGGTATTGAGCCTTCACGATTACATGCCTGTTAACAGTGGCCTTTGTGTTCATATTCCTGATTATATTAAATGTGGGGGTTACAATGAAAAAATCCATTTAGATTTTAGTGATTTTTGTTTTCTCGATAGGTTCGAGAAATATAATAAAACATTCTGTGTTATAAAATTACACGCATTTCAAACATTCTCTAATAATGAAACAAATGTAAAAGTGCTTCTTAATAGATACGATCAGTACATAAATGATTTTTTAAATTATTTCAAGACAAAAAGAGCGTCTGAATATTTTTGTCTTATTCTATCCTTTATAAAGCATACAATGGCATTGAGCATAAAAACAAAGAGCTTGTGCTTCCTTATTCATATAATCAAAAAATATATTTAAAATGATATCAGTTTGCATAGCTACATATAATGGTGAAGAATACATCAAAGAACAATTATCATCTATTATTTCACAACTTCATGATGAGGATGAAATTATAATATCAGATGATGGTTCTACAGACCATACATTATCCCTCATTCATTCATTTAATGATACAAGAATAAAGATAATTAATGGGCCCAAGACAAATTCTCCAATAGATAACTTTGAGAATGCTTTGAAGGCTTCCAATGGCAACTATATTTTTCTTTCCGATCAAGATGATATTTGGATTAAAAATAAGGTTGAGATAAATCTACGGTATCTACAAGACTATGACTGTGTTATTAGCGATTGTTGTGTAGTTGATAAAAATATGGATATTATTTCCGATTCATTCTATAAAATGAATAATACGAAAAAAGGACTTTTATATAATTTAGTTATTAAAAATGGCTATCTTGGTTGTTGCATGTCTTTTAACCGCAGAGTGCTAAACAAATGTTTACCTTTCCCCAAAAATATTCCAATGCACGATATATGGATCGGTAATGTATCTGCATTCTATTATAAAACAATTTTCATATCCGATAGATTAATTAATTTTAGAAGACATGGAAACAATGCTTCTCCGACAGCAGAGAAAAGTACATATTCATTTCTAAGAAAGATTCAATTCAGATATAATATTGTTAAAAACATTCTTTTACTAAATTTATAATGAAGATTTCAATAGTTACAGTTACATATAATAGTGCAAGCACAATAGAATCTACTATATTATCTGTTTTTAAACAGACCTATAGCAATATCGAATACTGGCTTATTGATGGTTGTTCCTCAGACAACACCCTGGATATTATCCGTAAATACGAGCAAGAATTCAAAGGACGGCTTCATTGGATTTCAGAAAAAGATAAAGGTATTTACGATGCGATGAACAAGGGTATTCAGCATTGTACCGGAGACATTATCGGTATACTTAATTCCGATGATTTCTTTACTTCAAATGATGTGGTGGAAAAGATAGAGAAGGCCTTTGACGAAGGTATAGACGCTGTTTACGGTGATGTCCATTTCATACATAATGATAATCCTGATAAATGTGTGAGATATTATTCTTCGGCTATATTCAATCCTATGATGTTGAGATTTGGCTTCATGCCAGCCCACCCCACTTTCTATGTACGCAGACATATTTATGAAAAATATGGTTTATATTCCCTTCATTATAAAATAGCATCAGACTATGACATGATGGTACGTTTATTTTATAAATACCATATCAAGGCGAAATATATCAATATGGATTTTGTTACGATGAGGACTGGGGGAGCAAGTACGAAAAACATACGTAACAGATTACTGACGACAAAAGAAGATGTCATGGCATGCAGAAATTATAGACTGAAGACTAATTTGTTTCTTATATCATTCAAATATATGAAAAAGATATTTGAATTTAAATTAAGATAAAAAGCATGCAATAATATCTTTATTATATAGTTATATATATAAAATGAATTGCTTATGCTGCTATATATACTATTCACAATCGGAGCATTTATCACCAGTGCGCTGTGTGGATTTATATCAATACCCTTCATATTAAAATTCTGCAAAGAAAGACAACTATATGATATTCCTAATAAAAGGAAAATACATAAGAATGCAGTACCACGACTAGGTGGCATCGCTTTTATGCCAAGCATGATGCTTGCTTTTATTCTTGCATTGATATTACTCAATGCTACAAAAGAGGGGGATAAAATCCAGATAAATATATCCAGCCTTTATTTTATGCTAAGCATTATTCTGATATATTTTGTAGGAATAATAGATGATATTATTGGGCTCCATGCTACTCCTAAGTTTACCGTACAAATTATAGCAGCGTGCCTTATGCCGATGGCATTTCTTTATATAAACGACCTATATGGACTATTCGGAATATGGGAAATACCTTATTATATAAGTTTCCCCCTTACCGTCTTTATTATCGTTTTTATCAATAATGCCATTAATCTAATTGACGGGATTGACGGATTGGCAGCCAGCATCTCTATTATTGCTCTCTTGGGTTTTTTATTCTTATTCGCCCAACAGGGCGTATGGGCTTATGTCATTCTTATTGCCGGTCTAATAGGTGTTCTGGTTCCTTATTTATATTATAACATGTTTGGCAATTCTACCAACAAAAAAAAGATTTTCATGGGAGATTCAGGAAGTCTCACTATCGGTTTTATCCTTGGATTCCTATTTGTCAAATACTCGATGGACAACCCCTATGTTATGCCATATAGAAAGGATGGTTTGCTTTTGGCATATACTTTATTGATTGTCCCTTGTTTCGATGTAGTCAGGGTTATATTGATTAGGTTATATCACAAGAAACCTCTTTTTGATGCTGATAAGAATCATATCCACCACAGACTGATGCAAGTCGGTCTTAACCAGCATAAGACTTTATTAATAATATTGTCTTTATCCATATTTTTCATCATTATGAATATGATACTGAATCACTATATTTATGCTACTTATATTGTAATAATCGATGCGATTATATATATACTATTCCACATTGTGATTAATACAATGATAACCCGGAAAACAACAACCAGATGAGAATAAGACCACAATACTTTATTGTAATTTTTTCTTATGTTGCCATGAATATCAACGCACAGAAAACGAATTCAATACTAGATGGTATAGAATACAATGTGGAGATGCAGGCAACATCTTCGTTTGAAGGGAATGAAAAGACTCCATTATGGCTCAATGCTAATAAATATGGACTTAGTTCCCTAGAAAATGTGAACGGATATCTGCGTGGCAGTGTGATAAGACCACTACGCACCGACTCTGCATATAAATGGGGACTGGGATATGGCCTGGATATGGCTGCAACTTATCATTTTACTAGTAAAGCGGTCGTTCAACAGGCTTTCATCGAGGCGAGATGGTTGCATGGCACTGTTTCCATCGGTTCCAAACAATATCCAATGGAACTTAAGAATAATGAACTGAGCAGCGGTTCACAAACTCTTGGTATCAACGCCCGTCCTGTCCCACAAGTACGCATTGCATTGCCCGATTATTGGACGATTCCTCTGACTCGCGGATGGTTGCATCTTAAAGGACACGTTGCTTTTGGAATGCTGACAGATGAAAACTGGCAACACGACTTTACTCAGAAAAAATCAAAATATTTCGATAACGGTCTATACCATAGCAAAGCAGGATATCTCAAAATAGGCAATGAAGATGTATTTTTCCCTTTCTCATTGGAAATGGGACTGGAAATGGCAACGATCTTTGGCGGTACAGCTTATAGACCCGACGAAAACGGTGTGATGCAACCGTCAAAAGGAGGAACAGGACTGAAAGACTATTGGAATGCTTTTATGCCTGGTGGTTCTGATAATGGCGAAACAACATACCAGAATGTGTCCGGTGATCAATTGGGCAGTTGGGTAATAAGAGCGAACTGGGATTATGATACATGGAATTTGGGTATCTACGCTGATCATTTCTTTGAAGACCATTCTTCGATGTTTCTGCTTGACTATAATGGATATGGTGAAAGTGATGAATGGCAAGTGAGAAAAAGTAAAAGATATTTTTTGTATAGTTTAAAAGACATCATGCTAGGTATAGAACTGAAACTTAAATACGCCAAAGCTATTAATAATATTTTATTTGAATACCTATACACAAAATATCAGAGCGGTCCTATATATCACGACCACACATCTACTGTTTCAGACCACATCGGAGGAATAGACAATTACTACAATCACGGTATTAACACAGGATGGCAGCATTGGGGCCAAGTGATGGGTAATCCTCTCTATCTGTCACCTATATATAATGAAGACGGCACTATTAGAATCAAGGACAACCGCTTTTATGCATTTCATCTTGGAGTGAGCGGTGATCCTGTCGCACATTTGCATTATCGTATTCTTGTCTCTTATGAAAAAGGATGGGGTACTTACGACGACCCTTACACCGAACCCAGAAAAGACTTGAGCGTACTGGCAGAAGCCACATACAAATTTGCAAACAAGTTGAGTGGATGGGCTATAAAAGGTGGTTTCGGACTAGACAGAGGACGACTGATGGGTAACAACACCGGTTTCCAATTTACAATCTCTAAAAGTGGTATATTCTAATGAAGACTAAATATTTTATATTATTATTTATACTGTCAGTACTAGTATATTCTTGTACAATAGAAAGTTCCGGGAATGGAAAACTGGACGGTTATTGGAAATTGGCATCAATAGATACGATATCTACAGGTAAGACCCTGACCTTAACCGATAAACGTCTATACTGGTCGGTAGAAAGCAAACTGTTAGATCTGCATGATGCCGACGGCATACATAGTCATATCCTTGTTAGGTTCAATAACACAGGCGATTCTTTGCTTCTATCTTCTCCTTATGGTTATGACCGCGAAAATGGTGACACATTGCTTACCGACTATACTGTGATGCAGCCGTATGGTATCAATTCGCTTTATGAGCATTTCAAGATTCTCAAATTGAACGGTTCTGATATGGTTTTACAATCATCCACTCTTATATTACATCTGGAACAATATTAATGTTTTAGGGGTTTTCCTCTCTGGAAGTAGGGAATTTCCTTTTCATACACCGTATTTTTGTTGTTTCTTTGTAGCGTGATAAAGAAATAAAACATATAACAACTTAAAACATACGATTATGAAAAAGTTAATATTAGTCCTGACAGCACTGTTCACTATAACAGTATCAGCTAGCGCCATGAGTTACGAACAGGCACGTAACGAAGCTCTTTTCCTGACGGACAAGATGGCATACGAGCTAAATCTTACGGACGACCAATACGAAGCCGCTTACGAGGTGAATCTCGACTATCTGATGAGTATCGGTGATTACGACGATGTATATAGTTCTTACTGGACACGACGTAATATGGATCTTTCGTATATTCTTTACGATTGGCAATATGATCTGTTCTGCAATGCAAATTATTTCTACCGTCCACTGTATTGGGGCGATGGTTACTGGCATTTCCGCATCTATTCCCGTTACCCTACACGTAGTTATTATTATTTCGGTCGCCCTGATTTCTATGCTACATACAGAGGTGGACACGGATGGAGAAGTTATGGAAACAGAAGCTATTACAACGGACGTTCTTTCGGGCGTGACGGATATGGAATGAGAGATAATTTCGATCGCGGAGGATATCGTGGTGGTAACAATAATGGAGGATTTGGTAATAGCCGTGGATACCGCAGTGGAACCTCCAATCACAGTAACGATGGATTTGGCAACAGAGGTGGTGGATACGACAATAATCGTAACGGATCTTATGATAGTCAAAACAGAGTATCTGGAAATGAAAGGAGTTTTGGCAACAGCAGTCGCTACGGACGTGAAAGTTCTACTCGTACTACAGTAACTAGAGGAAATGATAGTAACAGCCCCATATTCGGAGGTAGCAGAGGATCTTCATTTGGAAGTAACAGAGGAAGTGAATCAGGTTCTTTCAGATCTTCGGGAACAAACACGACACCTACTCCGAGATCATTCAGCACACCTAGCCGCAGTGGATCATCATCTGGATTCAGCAGTGGAAGTTCAAACTTTGGCGGTAGCAGAAGTAGTGGCAGTTCCAGTTTCGGTGGAACAAGAAGCGGTGGAGGTTCCAGTTTCGGTGGCAACAGCAATGGCGGAGGAAGTTCCAGTTTTGGAGGAGGTCACTTTGGTGGCGGACGCAGATAAAACAATCATTTAGATGCCAGATATTTTATTTGGCTATAAAAATTAAAATAATCGATGGGGACGTGAATATCGTCTCCATCTTTTTTATGTACGACGAACCTCACTATATCCAAATCTCTATCATGCAGGTTCACAGGTCTGGAGGTTGTAAATACTATTGAAGGATGATGAACCGACGACAGTATCTTCTTTATCTTGTCCGTGTTACGACCATCATAATCTTCTATAATCATCAACAGATACTTACTCATATCATCTGGTATAAAGTCAAGACTTGTAGCTACACAATACCGTCTTAATACCGGTGGCAACAGATTGATCAGCCATTCCGTTTTACCTGTATTTGCCTCGGTTGTTTCCAATGACAGTATTCTGTTATTATTTTTTTCCGGATTATTCCATGACCGATACATCATAGCAACCCATATCCTAAATAATTCTATATATTTATCTCTATCTTGAAAATGAAGTTGAGAGATATAATCATCTATGTAGTCATGATTGTCCCAGTCGGACAATTGTGAATCAAACTCTTTCAGAGGGTCAAATTCTTGTTTAACCAAATCATTGTCATAAATCCATTTAAACTGGTTATATGTTATTCGGGCGCATTCATTATTAATCGTATTTACTATCGTATCAAATTGCCTGTCGTCTACATCTTTCCAACAAGATGATGCAGGTAATATGTTCTTATTATCACCTCTTAGTCTTATCTGTACTACATGCTCACGTTTGTTATATCTGAAATCGTAAATTTTAGTGAGATATTTACATACCTTATCTTCCAAAGCCTCTATCTTTTTCTGTTCATTTCTCTTTTTTATTTCAGGTACAAGTTTCCCCATATCAAACGGTTCTGCTTCTTCTATGGTTCTGTATAGGCAATCCGCATCATAAGTGACGAAGCTCAAACGGGTTATATCCATATATTTATCATCGGCCTGGAGACTGAACAAATTTTCGAAATATTCCTGTAATGGATGATATATTATCTTGTGTTCGTCAATGCCAGTATTAACCAATACGAACAGTCGGAAGCCAAGACCACTCTTGGTGACATAGAAACCAACGACCGAAGGAATATCATGACAAATGTTGCGACACTCATCTATCTTATCCATACTTTTATCATCCCTAGACAAGACCTTATTAAAGTCTATTCCTATGATATGATTATAACCCACTACATTAGCGGCCTCATCCCCACCCGTAAAAGTCACACTGACTCCGAATGCCGGCAAACGTTTTTTCAGTTCATCTCCTCCTATAGCTTCTTTACGGCATTTTTCTACGATATCACGCCAGTAACCTTTACGGATCCGTTGCATGAGTTCGGTCCATTCAATAACAGATATCTCCGTATGGTCTTTTCTATGGAATAAAGTTACTTTCATATATGTGTTTTCATTAACAAATTGGGATTCTCACGTATATACTGCAACTGGTCGGGAGAAAGGATATATGATTCCGCCCTATTGAGATAATATAAGACTACTGCCGCATAAGTACTTTTGGGGGAAGGCGTATGCATGACCATCCATTTCAGATAATCCGTTACCTGATCATCCGAGATATCCATACTGCACATGTCCTGTTGCCGATTCATGTATCGGCAGAAATCTCTTATACATTTTTCTTCGTTGTAGCAGGCATTGAGAATGATGCATTTGAGCAGTCGCGATTTGCATAAACTCTTATCATAGGGACTATACAAACCTATCGTTTGGGTATCTCTTATAAATTTGATCTTAAAATGAGCTGGGACACTGTATTCCTGATCCCATACAATATCATTACTGATATAGGGCTTATATCCTATCATATCCAACGCTTCTATCAAATCAGATTCACTTATGTCATCATCAACAAGCCGACTTACAGGTTGCACCAGACTCTCCGAAGATAACTGGAACAACTGTTTGGCAGGCATTATATACCTGTCAAGTATCTCACTTATATCTTCCATAGTCCGATTCCTCATACTAATCTCTTATAATATCAATATTCTCACCTCACCATTGTCCATTTTGGGTATTTCATTCATCGCTTTTTTATAATAGACAGCCTGTATGGCTTTATTTATGATACCATGTCCCACGGCAATCACCCTCTTTCCTTCATATTTTGCCTTTATATATGTGATGAAATTATGTGCTCTTGACAACATCTTTTCCAATGACTCTACATCATCCGGCCATTTTTTTCCTTTGATATCAGGAATATATTCGCCTGTGAATCCGCCCCAGTCTCTCTCTCTAAGCAATTCTACGGTTTCTACATCAAGATGATGCGGCTGGGCTATAATAGTGGCAGTATCAATAGAACGTTGTAAATCACTGGATACGACAGCGTCAAAATGTTCATTTTTAAGTCTATCCCTGACTTCTTCGGCTTGTCTTATTCCATTTGCAGTCAACTCTCCATCCGTCTGTCCCTGCAATATCTGATTGATGTTATCAAACGTCTCCCCGTGTCTTACTAAGTATAAATAAGTCATATCTTTCATATATTTACCTACAAAAATACAGAAAAATTTCTATTTTCAACACATTCTTCGTATTTTTGCATCATAATCTTTTAATAAAACTAAAAATGAAAGTTCTACAAAGTTCTATTTTTCGTGCTATATGCTCGATTATTGTAGGTATTTTACTTATTAAATATCCCACAGACACAATGACAGGAATAACAATTTGTATAGGAGTACTGTTCCTTCTTCCTGGTGTTTTCTCCTTGATAACATACTGGTCGTCAAAAAGGAACGAATGTCCTGAACAAGTTTTAGATTCAGAAGGAAATGTGATATCTGGAGGTAAACCTATATTCCCTATCGTCGGATTGGGAAGTGTCATTCTTGGACTGTTTCTAGCTTTAATGCCAGCCACATTCGTATCTATATTAATGTATGTACTAGGTGCCATACTCGTATTGGGAGCAATAAATCAGTTTATCGTCCTTATCAATATGAAAAAAATAGGTAAGGTATCTTGGGGATTTTATGTTTTACCCTCACTTATCTTATTAACTGGTCTGTTCGTATTATTATATCCGATGGAGTCGGCAAGTATTCCTCTGATCATTATCGGATACTGCTGCCTGATATTCGGCATCACTGAATGTATAAATGCCTTTAATGGCTATAGACTGAGAAAAGAGAACAAAGATTTATAATATTCGGCTTTCTTTTCCAATCGCATAGGATACGCCCTTGAAGAACTGGGCATACGATATAATCGCATGGGGTTGTCTTTATATTCAAAATCGACATACCCACCAACTTTAGGCTGAACAATAGAAAAATGATCAACTAACTGATCGGTCGCTTTCTGTCCTGTAGTAACAATCGTATGACAATCCGGGATCAACTTTAACAAAGCATCAATATCCGTGCGCTCTACAATTTCCAGATCCTTGTCCGAGGCCGTATTCTTTGTCCGTCTTACTGAATAAGCCGTATCGTATATGGCAATTTTCTTTTCTTTCAGAAAATCTATAATAGATTCACGATCAAAGCGTTTCTCACCGCTAATAATAAAATGCTCCTTATCATCAAAGAATATAAGGCCGAAAATGCGCCACATATCATTGATAAAATTAGGATAAAAGAAATCCATACACCATCTCTTTGTTGATGGGGGAAAACTCCCTAACATCAAAAGTTTAGCACCCTCCGGCAAAAACGGCTTTAATGGATGACGTTCTATATTATCTGCTTTCATACTGCAAATATCGTCATTTTAAGGTAGTAAACAAAATAAAAGAAGAAAAATATTTGCTATAATGAAAATAAGTTAGTACCTTTGCAGCTCGAATATAATAATTTTAAGAAAATAATAAAATGAAAAAAGGAATTCATCCAGAAAACTATCGCCCCGTCGTATTCAAGGATATGTCCAACGGCGATATGTTCCTATCAAAGTCTACATGCAAGACTACAGAAACAGTAGAGTTTGAAGGCGAAACTTACCCAGTGGTAAAAGTCGAAATCTCTAGTACATCTCACCCGTTCTATACAGGTAAGAACAAACTTGTCGATACAGCAGGTCGCGTAGACAAGTTCTTGAGCCGCTACGGTAAAGCTAGCAAAAAATAAGATATAAATTCTTTTTTAAAGATATTAAAAATGCGTTGAGTAGTTGCATATACTTAACGCATTTTTTGTATGTTAATTATCCGTAATGTATTTGCAATTAGATAATTATTTTGTATTTTTGTGCTTAATAATTAATTATCATTATTAAAGAAGAGATTATAACAAAAATGAAAACAGTTTATGATTTTACTGTAAAAGACAGGAAAGGTAAGGACGTAACACTTAAAGAATACGCCAATGAGGTATTACTTATCGTAAACACAGCCACAAAATGTGGATTCACACCACAGTATGAAGAATTAGAGAAACTCTATGAGAAATATCATAGTAAAGGTTTTGAGATTCTTGATTTTCCTTGTAATCAATTTGGTCAGCAGGCTCCAGGTACGGATGAAACCATACATGATTTCTGTAAATTGAATTATGGAACGGAGTTTCCTCAATTCAAAAAGATAAAAGTCAATGGTGAGGAATCAGAACCTCTCTTCCAATATCTGAAAGAACAGAAGGGGTTTGCCGGATGGGATATGTCCCACCCTATTGCAAGTATTTTGGATGACATGCTTACTAAAGCCGATCCTGATTATAAACAGAAACCTGACATCAAATGGAATTTTACAAAATTCCTTATCAATAAATTCGGTTTGGTAGAAGCCCGTTTCGAACCGACTGAAAAAATTGAAAACATTGAAAAGAGAATAGAAGAACTTCTTAATAAATAATATTACGTAGATACACGTTCTATAAACGTGTATCTATTATAAAATAAAACTTATGGATCATATAGAAAAAGTCCGTTGCCTTATTATTGGTAGCGGTCCTGCTGGTTATACCGCTGCGATATACGCATCACGTGCAAACCTCAAACCTGTAGAATATGCAGGTATTCAACCAGGAGGACAACTGACACAGACTACAGAGGTTGAGAACTTTCCAGGATATCCACAAGGTGTGGATGGCAATCAGATGATGATGGACATCAGAGAACAGGCTGAGCGGTTTGGAGCTGATATAAGAGATGGAGAAATCGTAAAAGCCGATTTGTCAAAAAGTCCTTATCGCCTGACCACAGATGAAGGTCGTATCATAGAAGCAGAGACTGTTATTATCGCCACCGGGGCTTCTGCCAAGTATCTCGGTCTTGATGACGAAAAGAAGTATAATGGAAGAGGTGTTTCGGCATGTGCCACATGTGACGGTTTCTTTTATCGTAAGAAAACGGTAGCAGTAGTGGGAGGTGGCGACACAGCCTGCGAAGATGCTCTTTATCTTGCAGGACTTGCCAAAAAAGTTTATCTGATAGTACGTAAACCTTTTCTACGTGCATCGAAAGTGATGCAGAAACGTGTCATGGAAAATGTGAATATTGAAATACTCTTTGAGCATAACACTCTTGGACTTTTTGGCAAAGACAGTGTAGAAGGTGCGCATCTTATCAAACGCGCCGGAGAATCTGATGAAGAGAAAGTAGATATTAATATTGATGGTTTTTTCCTCGCTATCGGTCACAAACCAAACTCGGATGTTTTCAAGGAATGGTTGGATACGGATGAAACCGGATATATAATAACTATCGATGGAACACCTAAAACAAAGATTCCAGGAGTATTCGCAGCCGGAGATATAGCCGATCCTCATTACCGTCAAGCTATTACAGCCGCAGGCAGTGGTTGTAAAGCTGCCATAGAGGCCGACAGATATCTTTCAGAAATAGGAAAGTAATAAAAAGGAAAAAGGGTCTCGCTATCTCAGCGTGACCCTATTCTCAATACTTTAAAAAAACTAAATTAATCAACCATAAACCTTAACCATTAAATATCTTTATATTGACTGATAACCTTTGTATCAGAATATTATTCATTTTGTTAGTGCAAATATACAGCATTTTCTATTATAAAAAAATTTTTTCGATACTTTTTTTCGCTAAAACACACTTTTTTTTTATTTGGTAATTTTTTTTGCGAATTTAATTACCACAAAGCATGATTTTTGTTAATCATTCATAATATACAGGGTCGTATTGAAACAAATGTTATTTAAGCCTTAACAAATACAAACCCAAAAATGTAATAGCTCCATTAATCATTAGGAGTTCGTAACCAAATTGATAACCGATAAAATATGCTGAAAATATGTTAATAAAATAGCATATTATCGGTGAAGCCACTGCTATATATGGAACCATTTTATCATTTACTTGGTGTTTCGTCAACAATCCAAAAGCGAACAATCCAAGCAAAGGACCGTAAGTATACGAACACAATATATATATGGCATCAATCAGACTGGTCGAATTGATGATTCTGAATAGCAATATAAACAGGACAAAAACAGATACGATCATGATATGTGTTCTCTTACGCAGTGTTTCATTATCCGGTTGTCCTTTTATATCTATGCAATAACTTGTTGTTAAGGATGTAAGTGCGGAGTCGGCACTGCTAAACGATGCCGCCACTATACCGATAGTGAACAGAACCACGACCGTCTGCCCCATTCTGCCAGTAGCGGCAAACATCGGCAGTAATTCATCACCTGTAGCCGGTATACTTATTCCTTGGTGCGATGCCAGCATCAGAAGTAAAATTCCTAACGAGAGAAACAGAAGATTAGCCGGGACAAAGGCGAATCCATAAGTGCACATATCCTTCTGCGCATCTTTGAGTGTTTTACAGGTAAGATTCTTTTGCATCATATCCTGATCCAGACCTGTCATCACAATGACGATAAATATACCGCTGACAAACTGTTTCCAAAAGTTTTGTGTGGAAATCCAATCATCAAAGACGAACATTTTGCTTCTCGGATCTGACGCTATAGCTGAAACAGCATCCCCTATTCCCATATTCAAGGAATGCATCACGTAGATGATTATCAATATGAGAGACGCGAACATACAGATGGTCTGAAAAAAGTCTGTCCATACAATGGTCTTCATACCCGACTTATGTGTATATATCCATATCAATCCAGACAATGCTATGACCGTTACCACAAAGGGTACGTTCAACGGATCGAGCACATATCTCTGGAGTATCATACATACCACATAGAATCTTACCGCAGCCCCTGTCATCTTTGACAACAAGAAGAAAGAAGCACCTGTCTTATACGAAGAACGGCCCAGACGCATGTCGAGATAAGTATATATCGTTGTAAGTTTAAACTTATAATAAATGGGCAACAGTATAAAGGCTACTGCAAAGTAACCGAAAACGAACCCTATGCATGTCTGCATATAAGTCATGCCTGTCTTTTCGACCATTCCGGGTACAGACACAAACGTGACGCCGGAAATAGACGCTCCTATCATACCAAATGCCACAGAGAACCATGATGACTTACGGTTGGCGACATAAAAAGAGGAGTTATCTGCTGATTTTCTACTTATTACCTTACTAAAAATAAATAAGACGAGAAAATATATTAAAATAGTTGTTATGATGATCATTTATCTATATCTTTTAGTATACTGACACCCTCTTCGACTGATTTCACGTCTGATATAATCATAGAACGTTTGCCTTTTGCCTCGCGCAAATTACATCTGCGCGGATTGGTTCCGATGTAATTCAAGACCTTATCGAAGGCGTTACTCTTATAATAAGCACTGTTGGGATTGCTTACGAAGTACAGACTCATGTTCCCCCCCTTAAGGTATATCTTCTCACACCCCAGACTTTTACCTATTCTTCTCAGAGACACCACTCTCATCAGTTCTTCCCCTTCAGGCGGCACCTTACCGAATCGGTCTATGATATTGTTTCTGAACACGCTCAGTTCCTCATCCCGCTCTATACTGTCGAGTTGACGGTATAATAATATTCGTTCACTGCTGTTCGGGACAAACGATTCTGGGAAATACATTTCCAAGTCACTCTCCAACTGACAGTCGTCTACGAATATATCACCGGATAATTCGTCCTGTTTTATATCTTCCGTATACAAGTCATTAAATTCTTCATTTTTCAATTCGGTCATAGCCTGATTGAGAATTTTCTGATATGTCTCGTAACCAAGATCGGCTATAAACCCGCTTTGTTCCGCTCCCAACAGATTACCGGCACCTCTTATGTCCAAGTCTTGCATAGCGAGATGTATACCACTTCCCAGATCTGAAAAGTTTTCTATCGCTTCAAGACGACGTCTGGCCTCGGTATTCAGTTGTGATGTTGGTGGTGCCAAGAGGTAACAGAATGCCTTACGGTTTCCTCGTCCTACTCTTCCACGCATCTGATGAAGATCACTCAGACCGAAATGTTGAGCTTGGTTGATGATAATAGTATTTGCATTCGGGATGTCAATCCCATTCTCCACAATCGTAGTTGACAACAACACATCATAGTCATAGTTTACAAAACCTAATATGATTTTCTCCAGTTCTTCAGGATTCATCTGTCCGTGTCCCACTGCCACTCGGGCATCTGGTACTGTCTCGTGTATGATCATTTCCAACTCCGCAAGACTGGATATACGGTTGCTGACAAAGAACACCTGTCCATTACGACTCATCTCGAAGTTGATGGCATCCTTTATAATTTCAGAACTGAACGTATGCACTTCGGTCTGTATCGGGTAACGGTTAGGCGGCGGTGTCTGTATGACACTCATGTCACGTGCTCCCATCAGAGAAAACTGCAATGTTCTCGGTATAGGCGTCGCCGACATTGTCAGTGTATCTACATTTACCTTCATCTGGCGCAGTTTCTCTTTTGTCGACACGCCGAATTTCTGTTCCTCATCTATGATAAGCAATCCTAAGTCTTTGAATTTGACAGATTTACCTATCAGTTTATGTGTTCCTATCAAGATGTCCACCTTTCCCGACTCCAAATCTGCCAGCACTTCCTTCGTCTGTTTGGCACTGCGCGCCCTTGACAGATAATCGACACGCACAGGGAAATCCTTCAGTCTGTCTGAAAATGTTTTGTAATGCTGGTAAGCCAATACCGTCGTAGGCACCAGTACAGCTACCTGTTTGCTGTCGGCAGCAGCTTTGAAGGCGGCACGTACCGCCACTTCTGTTTTACCGAATCCTACATCCCCACAGACGAGTCGGTCCATCGGACGGGCTTTTTCCATATCCGATTTTACATCGTTGGTGGCTTTCAACTGGTCTGGCGTGTCTTCGTATAGAAAACTGGCTTCCAACTCATGCTGCATGAAAGAATCCGCACTGTATGAAAATCCCTTTTCTTTTTTCCTTCGGGAATAGAGTTTAATCAGGTCGCGCGCTATGTCTTTCAACTTTTTCTTCGTGCGTTCCTTCATGTTTTCCCATGCTCCCGTACCCAGTCTACTTAGTCGCGGCGGTTCTCCGTCTTTCCCTTTATACTTGGATATCTTATACAGCGAATGGATAGAAACAAATACCACATCATTATTTTGATACACGATGCGTACCATTTCCTGATAACCGTCGCCCTGCGGCACACGGACCAGTCCGCCAAACCTGCCTATTCCATGATCTACATGTACTATGTAGTCATTGATGCTCAGTTCATTGATCTCTTTCAGCGACAAGGCGACCTTACCGCTACGCGCCTTATCTGAACGGAGGTTGTATTTATGGTAACGGTCGAATATCTGATGGTCGGTGAAGAAACATATCTTCAGATCATCATCGGCGAACCCTTCATGCAAGGTTTTGTCCACAGCAGTAAACGCAAGAGGAGTGGTATGACTGGTATTTGCCATTTCGTCAAAAATATCCCTCAACCGCTGATTCTGTTTCTGACTGTCCGCAAGGATATACAACTGATAACCCTTACCTATATATTCTTCCAAAGCCTGTTGCAGCATTTCGAAATTCTTATGGAACAACGGTTGGGCAGAAACATTGAATTTAATGACAGTCTGAGGGTTTCCTGATGGCGTATGAGCGAATTCTATACGGCGGAAGTCTATGACATCAGAAGTAAACTGTGCACCACTTATTAGTTGACTCTCCTTATTCATCTCCTCGTATATCTGCTTCTTTTCCTGTTCAGTGGCACTTTCGAGTCGTTCCGATATCGCTTGGTTGCTAAAACCGTCCTGATAGGTCTGATCGATGGAATCGCGTACAAAAAGAAAGTCCCTATAAACGACGATTGTGTTCTCGGGCAAAAATTTCATCAGCGAGACCTTGTCAACCGTTGAACTGTTCAGTTCGGGAACGATCTCAATACTGTCTTTATTGTCTTTAGACAACTGCGTTTCCACTTCGAATGTCCTGATAGAATCGATATCATCACCGAAGAAGTCGACACGGAAAGGATATTCGCTACTGTACGAATAGACATCCAGTATACTGCCGCGTATGGCAAACTGTCCCGGTTCATAGACATAATCCACTTCTTCGAAACCCAACGCCAGCAAGTTTTTTTCTATCTCCATAATGTCTGCCGTCTGGTCTTTTCTCAAAGCGACAGTCCGTTCATCAAGATTCCTGCGCGACACGACAAGTTCACCTACCGCATCGGGATATGTCACGACATACAGATGTTTCTTGTCCGATGCCAGTCGGCTCAATACCTCCGTCCTCAATATCTCGTTGGCGGAATCACGTTGACCGTATTTCACCGCCCTGCGGTAAGACGAAGGGAAATATAAGACAAAGTCTTCACCCATCACCTGTGTCAGGTCATGATAGAAATATCCCGCTTCATCGGCATCATTCAGTATAAAAAGTACGGTAGACTGATATTTGGTAAAAAGACTGCTGAACACCATGGGTGCAGCAGAAGACAATAGTCCGTCAAGGAAAATAGTCTTTACCTGATTATTTTCCAACGACTCTGCCAAGGCCCCAATCTGCGGCAACTTGGCGTAGAGATTTTGCAGTTGCTTTATTTCCATTATGAAATTCTGTGCAAAATTACTAAATTTCTATGATATGCAATCAGTTATCAGAAAATTATATTAACTTTGCCTGAAATATCAGACAACTATTATGAACGAAAGCGACAGTATTGTTATTATTCCTACCTATAATGAAAAGGAAAATATAGAGAAGATCATACGTGCGGTTTTCTCATTAAACAAATGTTTCCACATTTTAGTTATTGACGACGGTTCTCCGGATGGAACGGCAGCCATTGTACACCATCTTATGGATTGTGAGTTTACCGACCGCCTGTTTATACTTGAACGCAAAGGTAAACTGGGTTTAGGTACTGCTTACATCACCGGTTTCAAATGGGCTTTGCAGCGCAACTATCAGTATATTTTTGAAATGGATGCCGATTTCAGCCATGATCCTAACGATTTACCACGTCTGTATGCTGCATGCAACGATGAGGGATATGATGTGGCTATCGGTTCCAGATATGTCAGCGGGGTCAACGTGGTCAACTGGCCTATCGGCAGAGTTCTGATGAGTTATTTCGCCTCCAAGTATGTCCGTTTCATCACAGGATTCAATGTCAACGACACCACAGCCGGTTTCAAGTGTTACCGCCGCAGAGTACTTCAGACCATTCCTCTCGACAAGATCCGTTTCAAGGGATATGCCTTTCAGATTGAAATGAAATATACTGCCTACAAAATCGGTTTTAAGATCAAGGAAGTGCCTGTCATCTTCGTCAATCGCCGTGAAGGTGTGTCGAAAATGTCGGGCGGCATCTTCGGAGAAGCTTTCTTTGGTGTCATCAGGTTGCGTATGGACGGATGGTTCCGCAAATACCCCACCATCCCCAAAGATTAAGGATTGATTACTGATCGGGATTTTCTTCGAATCCCTGATGTTCGGGCACGAGTCCGGACATAACGGTTTGATAACTTTCAGCCTCCATTCTTTTGATATTCTCTGGTCCTTTTCCCTGCGGGAATATAGGCTTATGTACGGTGAGTGTCAGACGGTGCCATGTTATCCAACGGAAATCGCGCATACGGGGCATCACGTTGAATGAACCGTTTATCGTGAGAGGTACGACGGGCAGTTGTATCTCATCCGCAAGCATAAAAGCTCCACGTTTGAATTTACCCATGTGTCCGGTAAAGGTACGGGCACCTTCGGGGAATACCACAAGACTCATACCACCTCTCAATGTCTCACGCGCCTTGTCGTAAGAAGCTTTGATCTTGCTTGGTCCGCGTTTATCCACAAATATCTGATGCGAATATTTGCACGCAATGCCTACAAACGGCATTTTTCTCAACTGGTATTTCATCATCCACTTGAAATTACGGTGGATAAACCCATATATCAGGAAGATATCAAACATACCCTGATGATTGGCAACAAAAACATACGACTGACCTTTCTGCAAGTTTTCCCTTCCTTTCACCTTGACCGGCAACAGAAACAAAGCGACAGTCACTTTCGACCATATCATACCTGGATAATAACCCCAGATATGACCGTTGCCCAGTATACAACCGATCGTTGTGAATGCGGCTGTGAGTATTGTAGCCACAAGGAAAAGAGGCAACGCTATAAACAATTGGTAGATACAATATAAGATTCTCATGGATTTATTGGGTTATTTTGTTTTATGCAATGTTATCACTACGATCTCGCCTGTAGCGCCAAACCGGAACGGCACGAAGCCCCCCAGTCCTACAGAAACATTCATGGCTCTTTCTCCTTCATAGTACATTCCGCCCCATTCCCTGTAAACGAAAGAAGCCGGTGAATGACCGAGGATTTCAAACTGCATGGCATGTGTATGCCCACTCAACGTCAGTTGGGCATTCGATTTTGGCAATATGTTCCTTCTCCATGCTGTAGGGTCATGTTGTAGCATGACAACGAAATTCTTATCTGATATGCCTTGAAGTGTCTTTTTTATATCGGCTTTCTGCGGGAAAGGTGGACGACCGTCGTTTTCTTCTCCGGCGATGATGATCGAATCCTGTCCGCGGTGTATCACCCTGTGTTCGTTTTGAAGCAGTGTCCATCCGAAACGTTTCTCCATCACCACCACCTCATGTTCATTGGCCTTCTTCTTTGAAGAAGTAGCGTTGATATATCTGGAATAATCATGATTACCCAGTATCGAGTATACCCCGTCTTTGGCTTTTATACTGCTCAGTCTACCTATATGCGGATTCATCTCTTGGGGTTGCATATTCTGCAGGTCGCCCGTAAACAATACCACATCCGCTTTCTGGGCATTGATACTGTCTATCGCGCGTTGCAGTATTTTCACTCTCCTGCCTGTATATGCACCTACATGGGCGTCAGACCACTGTACCATTCTGTATCCGTCGAAAGAGGCGGGCAGATCCTTTGAATAATAATCCACACGTCTGATATTTAATCTGCTGAATCCGATCGTCGAGCCATATATTAATATGTATATGGTTATCAGGCAGGCAATCACACCTATTCTGTCGCCCCAATTCTTATATGAATGATTGATACGGCAATATGCCCAACCGATAAAAGAGGATAATGCGAACAAGACCTTCGGTATGACCACGAGTCCCAGAAGAAACAGGTAATTGTTCAACCATGCCAGATCGTCGGGTGCAAAATTTCTGATAGAAACCAATCCTATCGTATAGGCGATCATCAGGATACACGGCGTCCACCATAATAGTCGTTTCCACCAGCGATGGGTTTTGATATGCCTGATGTAGTGTGCGTCAAAATAGAGGTCGGGCAGCACTATCATCATGATTATCGGTATGAATATCCTCGCTATCATCGGTCCTCTATTTTTTCAACAGACTATTTTCCAGGAAGCGGCGCATCATCTCAACAGGCACGCCCCGCCTGTAGGCATAATCCTTCAACTGGTCTTCGCCTATCTTTCCCAAATCAAAATAGAAGGCATCAGGATGAGCAAACATAAAACCGGAAACGGACGCATGCGGTTTCATCGCCCCACTCTCCGTCAGACGGATTCCGATCTCTTTCATCCCGATCATCCTGTCTATCATAAAATTCACACTGGTATCGGGCAATGAAGGATAACCGACAGCGGGTCTTATACCTTGGTATTTCTCCAGATGCAGTTCATCCATTGTCAGTTGTTCGTCCTTGGCATAGCCCCAGTATTTTTTGCGCACGTCTTCATGCATCTTTTCCGCCGTAGCCTCAGCCAAGCGGTCGGCCAGAACCTGTGCCATCATCTTGTTGTACGGATCTCCGGCATAATCGGTCTCCATCCCTGTATCCACAGTCGTAGCGAACATGCCTATCTTGTCCTTTATTCCTGAACTTTCCGGACGTATGAAGTCGGCAAGACAAAGGTTCGGTTTACCCTCGGCACTCGGTTTCTGCTGCCTCAGCATAGGAATACGCATCCCATCCACTATCAGGTCGTCACCCTCGCTGTTGGCATCCAATATACAGAATACGGCATGAAGGTTGTATCTGTCGTCAAAATTACGAAGCATCTTACATGCATCGGCGCGGAGTTTCTCTTTTATTTCATCCGATTTCCCTGTCACCTGCCATGCATGAAAGAAATACAACCAGTTGATATATGGTTCTATATCATGTACCTTATATGATAATATCTTTTTCAAACTACACGCTAAAACTTATTTCCTCACCATGATAGTCATTCGAAAAATCCCCGGCACTGTATACGGCATGACCGTTACAGAATGTATGCACCACCTGCCAGTCATATTGATGTCCGGTCATCGGACTCCACCCGCATTTGCTTTCAATACATGTAGGCGATACTGTCCATGGTGTATGCGGCTTTACCACAACCAAGTCGGCTTTATACCCCTTTCTGATATATCCGCGTTGTTCCACTCCGAAAAGAGACGCCGGACGGTGGCACATCAACTGCACCATACGTTCTATCGTCAGCACGCCCTCGTCTACCAGCTCCAGCATGGAGACCAGCGAAAATTGTATCATCGGCATTCCCGACATGGCTTTGGCTGCCCCTCCCATCTTTTCTGTTATCAAATGTGGTGCGTGGTCTGTTCCTATTACGGCTATACGTCCATCGTTCAGGGCCTTACGCAGTGCATCCCTGTCCTCCTTTGTCTTGACGGCAGGATTCACCTTGATACGGGCACCCATCCGTTCATAATCCTCATCCGAGAAGAGCAGATGCCCTACCACCACTTCAGCCGTTATCTTGTCATCGTCGGGTGCAAACAGTTCCAGTTCACGGGC
>NZ_CALMHT010000027.1 GCF_937863835.1 uncultured Prevotella sp. | reverse complement strand
GTACGTGCTGCAAACGCTATGGGAGGATTTGGAGAAGCAGGTATCGCAAACGGTGCTACAGGGATAAGTAATGTCAAAGCTGACGATGTAATCAACACATCTTACTATAATCTGCAAGGTGCAATGGTTAACAGTGCATATAATGGTGTAGTTATCAAAGTGAACACCATGAAAGATGGAAGTAAAACCACTTCAAAGGTTATCAGATAAGACTGACATCAAATAAAAAAGCCGCATATTGATTATGCGGCTTTTTTATTTGATACTTATTATTATTTTTTCTCTTCCTTTACAGCAGACTGCGTTTCAGTCTGTGTTTCAACTATATTTGATTGGGCAGTTTGTTCTTTGTTCGTCTTTTGCTTCTTAACCGACGGTTTGGGAGCGGAAGGCTTTTTAACCACAGTTTCCTTGACGGCAACTGGTTTACTGGCAACTGGTTTTGAGACTGTTTTTACCTTTTCGACCTTTGCTTTCAACTTGTCCTCGGCAGCCTGCATCTTTTCCAATTTGGTCTGTAGACGAGTTATCTCCTTCGTTTTCATTTCTATCTCGTCTCCTTGATTCTTGATAGTAGTAAGAAGACTGTTCAGTTCGTCATTATCTATATCATCCGGATACAGACTGTTTACACGATTGATAAAGTCGCCCAATACATTCATATAATTCGTAAACGCATCGAAAGGACTACTATAGATACCTCTGTCAAGACTATTAGAACTTGGTTTGGTAGTCATGAACCGGAAGTTGTTACTAGCCTGCAGATAATCCCAATCCTGATTGATACGCGGATCATTACAGATACGTACACGGTCGGCTACACTATATAATTTATTAAATGCCTCACGTTGCATAGGGTTACCCAACCAACTGCTGACATCTCTCTCCTCGTCTACCCATGATAATGTGTCAGGAACATCAAGATTACCTACACTCTTCATCTTCATACAAATCTCGGAAGGTGTAGAGAAGGTAATGCCCTTCATTTTGGCACATGCCGGTAGAGCCTTGATAAACTCGAGGATATTGCTAGATAACGGCTGTGCAATGCCAAGAGCAGACAGTTCCATGAAAACATTAATAATCTGATCTTCCTCAGGCAAATTAGCTATACGATTGATATAATTGTCGGCAAAGAGAGGATAACCATCCCACTCACTGTTGTTGAAACGTAGACAAATATCATCACTGAGGTTTATATCACGCAATAGCAACTTAAGATTAGGAGCGATGGCACAATTGTAAACATAATGGGGAGATTTCCAGCCCAGTACATGTTTAGCTCCTTCTGTCATCATTCCCTTAAAGCCCATTTGGGCAACCTGTCCACCGATATCATCACTATATATAAGAGATGAATTACGGAGTACGGTAGGTTTCTTACCAAAGTATTCTTTTATCTTCTCGCACTGCTTCTTGACATCGGCTGCGAAAGTCTCTTCATTGGCTAGCGATGACAAGCCGTGAGAGTAGGGCTCGGCAAGAAACTCCACACATCCGGTGTCGTTAAGTTCCTGTAATTTCTCAAGAACCTGTGGAGCATGAACCTCCAACTGTTCTATTCCAACGCCGGAAAGGGAAAATGCAACCTTAAAGAACTTGCCATTGGCCTTAATCATTTCAAGGAAAGTGTTAAGGGCTGGCATATATGAGCGGTCGGCTATGTCACTTATGCTACGTTCATTCTCGTAGTCATCATAATAATAATGGTCGGTACCGATATCGAAGAAACGATATCTCTTGAGATGAATGATCTGATGTATCTCAAAATATAGGCAAATCGTTTTCATGTTATTTCGTTTTATTATTTACTTATTAATTGTCTGTTCGTACAACTGACGAATCCACAACCCTACTTTCTCCCATGTTATCTGGTCGACTTCGTTCTTACCTTCTTCTTGCAGGTAATGGAACATACTGTCATTGTTACAGATAGAATAAATGGCATCTGCTAATGCATGTATATCCCAGTAGTCAACTTTGATACAATTGTCGAGTATCTCGGCACATCCGCTCTGCTTGGAGATAATGGAAGGTGTACCGCATTGCATAGCTTCAAGGGGCGATATACCAAACGGTTCGCTCACTGACGGCATGACGTAGACATCTGAATCTTTGAGACACTGGTAAACTTCTTTACCTCGCATGAATCCAGGGAAATGGAAACGGTCGGCGATGCCTCTCTCGGCTGCAAGATATATCATCGCATCCATCATGTCACCGCTGCCTGCCATACAGAAACGTATATTATGTGTACGGTGAAGTACCATATTCGCCGCCTCAACAAAGTATTCAGGACCTTTCTGCATCGTAATACGACCAAGGAAAGTCACCACTTTATCTTTTCCGTGATGATCGGGACGTGGTATGTCCTGATATTCCTGTTTCAGAGGATATACAGCATTGTGGACAGTAAAACATTTTCTAGGATCCTGATGATACTGATTGATAACCGTCTGACGCGTCAGTTCACTGACACACATAATGCAGTCGGCATAATCCATACCATTCTTTTCTATCGAATAAACCGTAGGATTGACATGTCCGCGGCTGCGATCGAAATCGGTAGCATGCACATGTATGCACAACGGTTTACCACTGACTTGCTTTGCGTGTATGCCTGCAGGGTATGTAAGCCAGTCGTGTGCATGAATGATATCAAACTGCTGCTGACGGGCTACCACCCCTGCAACAATAGAATAATTGTTTATCTCTTCATGAAGATTGTCAGGATAACGCCCAGAAAACTCCATACATCCCAAATCATTCACATTCATATAGTTGAAATCAGCATATATATGGTCACGAAGAGCAAAATACTCATTCGGATCCATGATATTGCCTATCCTGCCCTTCACATAATCGTAATTGACATCACGCCAGACAATAGGCACTGCATTCATTGCAACAATATTAAGGAAACTCTTGTCTTCGTCTCCCCACGGTTTTGGCAGACAGAAAGTGATCTCCATATCACCCTGCTCCGCAAGACCTTTTGTTATACCATAACTGGCAGTACCAAGACCACCAAGAATATGAGGAGGATACTCCCATCCAAACATTAAAACTTTCATATTGCCTCCTCTTTTTATTGATAACTATATTTTTCCAATAATCTGAGCGTACGCAGTATCTCTGCCACATTAGCGGCAAACGACATAGCTCCGCGTCCGTTGAAAGGCGGATTACCGTCGAACATCTCCGGGATCGTACCGATGCAACGACTTGTCATCTCATCTTCGTAGCCCACCATCTGACGTTCTATAAAACTGAGTCGGGTACGTTTGTACATCTTGAGACAAGCCTCCATATAAAATCCACCCAACCAAGGCCATGCTGTTCCTTGATGGTACGCATAGTCGCGCTGGTTCTGAGGTCCTACATACATCGGATTATATCCGCCACTCTTAGGTGATAAAGTACGCAGTCCCTTTGGTGTAAGCAACTCTCGTGTACAAACATCCAAGACACTCTTTTTCTGTTCTTGAGATAAAGGTGAATAATCGAGAGCTACGGCAAATATCATATTAGGGCGTACACTCCAATCCATCATATTTCCATCTACATAATCGAAGAGATAGCCATATTCATTGAGGAATGTATCAACAAAAGAACGTTTGCACAGTTCAGCTCTTTTTTCCAAGTCTTCGGCAGCCTCGTTCTTATTTTTCTCAGCAGCCATCTTTGCACCAAACTTCAATGCATTATACCAAAGAGCATTAAACTCAACGATGTATCCAGTACGCGGAACGACCGGACGGCCATTAGCTGTGGAATTCATCCATGTCACAGCTTTTTCTTTTCCATCAGAATATAACAAACCGTTCTCATCAAGACGGAGATTAGGATGTTTCCCAGCTATAATAAACTCCAGTATATCCTGGATGAACTTACCATACAGAGCAAGACATTTTTCGGTTCCCATCTCTTTGGAATACTGCTGCAATGACCATATACACCAGAGAGGTACATCAGGCTGTTCTATCTCGTAAATCTTTGCTGTCAACGGTTTCCCCTGCATAAATTCGCGAAGTCCTTTCTCCGCCGTTTTCATCACAAGCTCAAAATAATCCTGTTCGTCAATGGCCAGTGTCAGTCCTGGCAGTGCCAAGAACGTATCACGTGCGCGAGACTTGAACCAAGGATAACCGGCAAGGATATAGCGGTCGTCGTTTTTCTCTCGTCTGTGAAACTGGTGTGCTGCATTGACCAGACAATGAAAGAAATTATCACGTGGGGAACGTTCGTCTACTTCCTTATCAAACAGATGCTTCAGCGTGTTAGTCTTTATTTCTGACGTAGAAGCAGCAAAGACGATACTCTCACCTTTACGGATATTCATCTCAAAATATCCAGGTACATAGAGGTCTTCGTTAGAAGCATAACCTCTCTCCTGCTCTTTCGTATATTCTACACCGCGATACCAGTCGGGCTGGAAAACAAACTCATTTTTCTTATTAAACTGCATATACAAATCGGGATAACCGGCATACATACAAGTCTTAATTCCATTGTCAACTTGATTATAATCACGGTTGGCAGTAGAATTTTCATGAGTAAACTGGCGTACACTTCTGAAAGCCAAAAATGGACGGAAACGAAGTGTCGTAGCCGAATGAGCATCTTCTAGTGAATAACGGATGAGGATACGGTCCTCATAATGCTGGAACACCACCTCTTTTTTCAAGAGCACTCCACCCACTCTATACAAAGTAGTAGGCACTTTGTCACAATCAAACTCTCGTATATACTTGTGACCTTTGGGGCTGTAATTATCGCCCTGATACTTATGCAGTCCTAAATTGAATTCCGCTCCATGCTGTATGACCGTAACATCAAGCGATGAAAGAAGCACATGGTTCTCATCGTCTATCTCAGGGACAGGTACGACAAGAAGGCCATGATACTTACGTGTGTTACAGTCGACAATCGTGGAACAAGAATACGCTCCAGAGCGGTTGGTGCGAAGCAACTCTCTCTGTAAGGATTCCTGCAAATTGGTCATCAGAGCCTTTTCAAATCGTAAATAACTCATAGTTCCTTTTTTAAGGTTTTAAATCATAGTCTTTAGCAAAGATAGTGTTTTTTATCATAATCACAAAAAAATATATTCATTAATTGAGAATATTGTTCTTTTTTTATGTTATAGAAAACATTTTTCCATAAAATATTTACATATTTGACAAAATTATAGTAATTTTGCACACGAGGATAAATAAGAAGGTTGTATAATGGTTGTAAAAACGGCTTATGATAAATTGGAAACGATAAAAGCTGTTTCCAGTCTGTGGGAACCTCTCACTGTCGATCAGCGCACATTGTTGCTGAAACATGTGACTATTGAGCGGTTCAAGAAGAACGAGGTAATATACGAAGAGAACGAAACGCCCAAATCATTGATGTGTCTTATCAATGGTAAAGTGAAGATATGCAAAGATGGCGTAAGCGGAAGAAATCAGATTATCCAAGTGCTGAAACCTGTGGAGATGTTTGGATACAGGGCTTATTTTGCCAAAGAGGATTACAAGACCGCAGCAGTGGCATTCGAGGCTTCAGTTATCGCTTTCATTCCTATGATGGTTATTACCAAACTTATTTCGGAGAACAGTCAGATTGGCCTTTTCTTCATACACGAATTATCTGTTGGTTTAGGACAGGCTAACGACCGTACTGTTAATCTTACTCAGAAACATATACGTGGCAGACTGGCAGAGGCTCTTCTTTTTCTGAAGGACAGTTATGGTGTTGAAGAGGACGGTTATACTCTTAGTATTTATCTAAGCAGAGAAGATCTTGCGAATCTTTCCAATATGACAACAAGCAATGCCATTAGGACTCTGTCCACTTTCGCATCAGAAAAACTGATTGCCACGGATGGCAGGAAAATAAAAATTATTCAGGACGAAGAACTGCGTAAAGTATCAAAAATGGGATAACGTTTCTATTCTGGAATAAGAAAATTAATCACTTCTTGCTCTACCGTTACTGAAAATGGACCTATGGGTGTACTCATGAGGCGTCCGTCAATTCCTACCATCGACTTTCCCGATTCTATAAAATCAACCTTACGGGTACGAAAAGGATGAACACTACGATGATTCAGAAAACGATTCGTTATTAACAGATAAAAGCCTTCAAACAGTTGTGTCACTTCAGGATGATAGACTACAGATACGTCCAACAGACCATTGTATGGAACAGCGTTGGGAGTCTGTCCATAACCGTGCGCATTACCAATACAGACAGTCATCACCTTCCGTTTTATGGTATCAGCATTTATCTTTATTTCCATTTTATACTCAAGACGCTGAAATATCATAAGGATGAATGAGAATATAAAAGATAAAGTGCGTGAGCCGAATATTCTCCTGGTCTGTCGCCTGAGGTTCATTACGGAGGCTATCAACCCGATGTTTACACAATTAAGGAAATATCGGTGGCATTTCTCGTTTTTCTTATTTGTATATCTGATACAACCTAGATCTATCTTGCGCACGCGATGCTTTATCAGCCAATCAATTGTTTGCGGGACATTGCTCTCACTGAAGTTCCAAAACCGTGCAAAATCGTTCATTACTCCATAGGGGATGACACCAAGAGATATTGAATCACGTGTCTGTTTGTCAGTCTGCATAAGACAGTTGATCGCATCATTGAGTGCTGAATCTCCACCGACAATAATGATTGTCTTATATCCATTGTTAATAAGCATATTGACAAGGCGCTCCACACTTTCTGTATTCTCGCTTTGTACAAAATCAAATTCTATTTTACGTTCATCCAGAGCTCGTTGCAATCTAGCCCAATACTTGCGAGGACTACTGATGTCGTGTTTAGGACAGAATAAGATGCCCCATCTTGATGATTCTACTGCCATAATCTTTCAATTTCCTTTATGTTTTCTTCCATGCTGTTCTTTGCATCAACCCAATGTATGGTAAAACCTCTTCTCTCCATACCTCTAAACCATGTCATCTGACGCTTGGCAAACTGATGTATGGCAATTTCAAGTCCTTCATACATTTCTTTATAAGTGGTCTTGCCTATGAGATATTCTGTAATAAACTTATATTCTAACCCGTAATAAATCAGATTTTCTGCCGGGATACCTTTATCCAATAAACTTTTTATCTCATCTATCATGCCATTGTCAAGTCGTTGTTTTAATCGGTCCGTTATCTTACGGCGACGCTCCTCTCTATCGATATTCACCCCGATAATTAACGAATCTATAACAGGAGCGTTCCTTCCCTCAACCGGAGTTTGGGCATAATATGTCTCTATTTCTATGGCACGTATAGCTCGTTGAGAGGTATCCACATCCGTGGTATTATGCATATTCGAATGATTTTGCTGTTTAAGAGATACAAGTATTTCGGTTAATTCAGCCAGTCCCTTTCCTTCTAACTGTTTACGAAGCTCAGGATTCTGAGGGACAGGCATCAATTTATATCCATTCAGCACTGATTCTATATACAAACCAGATCCTCCGCATAATATAATAGGAACACCTCGTTTAGTTATTTCATCGTAAACATTCAGAAAATCATGCTGATATTCATATATATTATATTTTGTACCCGGTTCTACGATGTCAATAAGATGATAAGGAATCTGTCTGCCATCTATAAGATAATCATCAAGGTCCTTACCTGTGCCGATATCCATATTTCGGTACACCTGTCTGCTGTCGCCACTGATTATCTCAGCACCGATACGGACCGCGAGAGCTGTAGCCAAACTCGTTTTACCCGAAGCCGTAGGACCCAATATGGTTATCATCTTTCTCATAAATAAACAAACAGTAGCACTTAGTGTAACTTTCGATTGCAAATATAAACAAAAAAAGCCGTTCAGCAATGCTGAACGGCCTATTTTTATCTTAAAGTTGCCAATGATTAGCCATTGTGCTTCTTCATGATCTTGATCAGGTCAACAACCTTGTGAGAGTAACCAATCTCATTATCATACCAAGAAACAACCTTTACGAATGTATCTGTCAAAGCGATACCAGCTTTAGCATCGAAGATAGATGTCAATGGGCAGCCCAGGAAGTCAGAAGAAACGACAGCTTCGTCTGTATAACCTAAGATACCTTTCAGGTTTGTTTCAGAAGCCTTCTTCATTGCAGCGCAAATCTCGTCGTAAGAAGCAGCTTTCTTCAAGTTAACTGTCAAGTCAACAACAGAAACATCCAAAGTAGGAACACGCATTGACATACCTGTCAATTTACCGTTCAATTCAGGAATAACTTTACCTACGGCCTTAGCAGCACCAGTTGAAGATGGGATGATGTTGCCAGAAGCAGCACGACCACCACGCCAATCCTTCAAAGAAGGACCATCAACTGTACGCTGTGTAGCAGTTGTAGAGTGAACAGTTGTCATCAAACCGTCTGCGATGCCGAAGCTATCATTCAGGACCTTAGCGATAGGAGCCAAGCAGTTTGTTGTACAAGATGCGTTAGAAACGATCTGCTGTCCAGCATATTTGTCAGTGTTTACACCACAAACGAACATATCAGCCTGACGACCATCGTCACCCTTCTTAGAAGGAGCTGAAAGTACTACATATTTAGCACCTGCCTGGATGTGCTTCTCAGCGCGGTCCATTGTCAAATAGAAACCTGTAGATTCAACTACGTATTCAGCACCGATTTCATTCCATTTCAGATCAGCAGCATCTTTCTCTGCTGTAATACGGATGTGGTTACCGTTAACGATCAACTCGTTTTTCTCTGTGTCAGCCTCGATTGTACCATCGAACTGTCCGTGCATTGTATCATACTTCAGCATATAAGCCATGTACTCAACTGGCAGAAGGTCGTTGATACCTACTACTACTACATCGTTCTTGTTAGCCTCTTCAAGAGTAGAACGGAAAACGAAACGACCGATACGGCCAAATCCGTTAATACCAATTTTAATCATTTTGCTTTTTATTTTATTAAAGGGTTAAATAATATACTACATAACTTAAACTGCTTATCTGCGCCACCCTTTATTTGAGTAATGAATCTCTCTATTCAGAGTAATATATCTACCAAAGATAACGCTTTTCGGCATTTATTTCTCTTTTCGACCGCAAAGTTACAAAAAAAATTCTATATTTGCATACGAAATCAATATTAAAATATATAAAAATAACAACTATGGGTAAATTTATCACTGAATTCAAGGAATTTGCTGTAAAAGGCAATGCGGTTGACATGGCTGTCGGTGTTATCATCGGAGCTGCTTTCGGAAAGATTGTTTCATCTATTGTAGACGATATCATCATGCCTCCTATCGGATGGCTTATTGGTGGTGTCAACTTCACCGATTTGAAATTTAAACTGCCGTCTATCGATATGGGACTGGAAAAATTAGCTCCCGCCACTATTAATTATGGTAATTTTATTCAGACGCTGCTCAATTTTATCATTATTGCATTCTGCGTGTTCCTTTTGGTTAAAGGCATCAATAAACTCGCTAACAAGAAAAAGGATGAGCCTGCTGCTCCTACCGCTCCACCGGCACCGAGCAAGGAAGAAATTCTGTTGGCAGAAATTCGCGATTTACTGAAAGACAAATAGAA
>NZ_CALMHT010000026.1 GCF_937863835.1 uncultured Prevotella sp. | reverse complement strand
TTTATCCATAAATGTTAAATAAAATAAACGATTGCGACAATATCGTTTTTTTTATTACATTTGTAGCCAAGACATCGAGAGTATTGATTTAAATCCATCTTTATGCAGAGCGTAACTTTGATAACCGTTTTCATTATACTATCCATTATATTCTGTATAGTGATATATATCCTTCTGTATAAGTTGTCCCGTGCCAAGCATAATCTGAGTGAAAACAACGAACGGTTACAGTTGGCTATCTCAGCTGGTGGAATTCCGATATGGGGATACGATGTCAAGCGCCGCATGTATTATAACTTTGATTACAAGATGTTTCCCGACGAAGGACGTCCGTTGGATGAAGAAATATCTTTTTTCCATCCGGACGATCAGGCCGCTTATCGAAAGTTGATTGAAGAAGCGTGTCAGGGAATTGTTCCTCAGGGCAGTGTCTGTTTTCGTATTGATTATACCAGGAAAGACAATTGGCAGTATATAGAAAAGTATATAACCTTAAAGCGGGACAGAAAAGGAAATGTCACCGATATTATCGGCACGCATAACAATCTGACCGAGAAAAGGGAACATGAATTGGAGATATTGCGCCTCAACGATAAAGTGAAAGAGTATGCCGACCGTATCAGTTATGTACTGAAAACCAGTCATATCATAACATGGTTTTATGATCTCAAGACAGACCTTATTACCATATACACAGAAGATGATAAACTACATCAGACGCTTACCAGCAAAGAATATATATCATTATGTGAACCTTCGGTAAAAGCCGAAGTTGCTAATAATTATGATATTGCAAAGATTAATCAGTTAGACTCTCTGAGTGTAACTCGCAAGATATGTTTTAACAAAGATGAGGCTGAAGAAAAATACTATACCATCAACGGTATGTCGATCAGAGACAGCAAAGGCGTGGTAGTCAGTTTCTTCGGTATATGCAGCGATATCACCAGTCTGATACAGACTCAACATCGATTGGAGGCAGAGATGTTGAAGGCCAAGGAGGCCGATCGGCTGAAGTCGCAGTTCCTTGCCAATATGAGTCATGAGATACGTACACCGCTTAATTCCATTGTCGGATTCTCCAATGTACTTGAGAACGCCACAGACGAGAAAGAGAAGGATCAATGTGTAGGGCTTATCAATAAAAATAGCGAACTGCTTCTGGCTATCATCAATGATATCCTCGATTATTCCAAATTAGAGGTTGACACAATGGAATTCAATCCGAAGGAATTCAATCTCTCCGAACTTTATCATGTTGTACATAAGTCTTTGTATGCCCAGGCAGATCGTGCCGGTCTGGATTTTATTTGTGATACACCATACGATGTTTGTATGATAGAGGCTGATTATCAGCGGATACAACAAATACTAACCAACTTTGTAACCAATGCGATAAAGAATACCGAACAGGGATTGGTCAAGATGACTTATCAGTGTACGGATGGTGGTGTAAAACTAACGGTTACGGATACAGGTGTAGGCATATCCGAAGAAAACAAAGAAAAGATATTCAATAGATTCGAAAAACTCGACACCTTCAAGCAAGGTACAGGATTAGGACTGGCTATATGCAAGGCCATCGTAGACAAATGTAACGGCCGGATAGGTGTCGATTCCGAAGTCGGCGTAGGTTCCACGTTCTGGGCTTATTTCCCCTTCAAACCGAAATGTTCCTGATTTCTTTTGGTGGTTTCGCCTTTTTTTATTATCTTTGTACATCATTCAGTATGGTTTTATTTTGCCTACGGTTACAAAATCAAAATAAAAACGTCATAGCGTCACAGAAAAACTGAAACCGTTGACAACCAATAGGTTAATGGTCGGTAACAACGGTTGAAAACGTCAAAAAATCACACACAAACGTCACACAAATCGTATGTCCGGTCGTGCGAATCGGCTATATCAAAGACTTAAATCGATGGATTCGGACAACTTTTAGGCCTAAATATGTTGCGAAAACGGTGGGGATGAAGTGCAACCCCACTAGTATTGAATCAATTTTA
>NZ_CALMHT010000025.1 GCF_937863835.1 uncultured Prevotella sp. | reverse complement strand
GTAGATGATGCTGGGTTCTGATAAAATCCACTTTGATTCGACCATTCAATTCTCGGAAATCTTTGCTATTGCTACATTTCTTCAAATCGGAAATATAGCCATTCCTAAAGTTTTGGTACTTGATAAGAACTGAGACGAGTGACTCTATGAGTTCTTCCTCACTCTTCTCAGAGAATATCCAAGGCATTACATCGTCTTCGAAATTCCGATATATTTCAGCTTTATGCTCCTTAATAAATGATTCAGCCTCTTTAGGTGTAAAAGGATTCTTGCCATCATTGCAAATTATTTCCTCATCTCCCTTCATATTGTCATATCCTTCTGTCATTGACATCAACTTCAGTTCCCATTCTGCAGGGGCCATTCCGCAATCATGAAGATATGATGCGCATATCAGCAGGAAAAGTTCCACGTCTGAAAGTTGATGGATTTTCTCTTTGCCGATCAAATCACCCATATTATCGAGGACCTTAGCCAGATGAACTTCGTCGTGCAAGTCAAATTCGGGCATGACCAGAAAAACACGCTTCTGATGATTAATAGCTATTTCCATCAACTCTTTAGCTAAAATGAACAGTTCGTTGGCAAGTCCATTTACGTCCTCTTTACTTCTTCGTTCTAGTTCTTGTATAATCAGATTCTCCATTTTTATATTTTTTTATTATATCGCAGCTACCCGCGCATGATACAATACTTTGCTCCTCCATCACATCAAAATCTACGAAAAGATTCTTAAATGTAGGAATAAATATATTACACAGAAATGCATACCCTTTACCATGTAATCTCTTTTTCTTTTCAGCGTATAGTAACAATAATAAATATATGTTAATACTTCACGAATTTTAACCCATCTACCTTTTAGGGTATCATATCGATACTGCTCAAAGTCTAATGCCATATACATTATTTCTTATTTGATCTTTCTTTTCAAATGCTATATAGTTTTTCAACCATTTGATTCAACTCTTTCATCTTACTTGTGAAAGTATCTTCGTCTTTTTCCTTACGTGCTTTCATTAATTCTTCAGCAATTGTATTAAGATCATCAGGTAGAATCGAAGGAATTGGGATTTGCTTGAAATTATCCCAAATAAGTTGTCTACCATTTTGAATACGTGGACAGAATTCGCGAATGAGCCACCAACCAATCTCTGAACATAAAAGTGCTAATAAAGCCTTATCGGGAACTGAAAGGAAAAACATTGAATTATTAAAAAATGCCGAACTGTCATCATATACAAAACATGGTTTTACTTGAAATACTTGATAAAAGATCTTAGGCTCTGCAAATTTGTCATAATATGCACACGCTCGAAGTTCCCACCAATAATCCCCCTTGTCAATACGCCTTTTTGCTCTATCTCTAAAAGGCAAAAGTCTGTTTGAAGCTGACGGATACTTTTCAGAGAACCATTTCCAAGCTTCATCTTCGCTGGGTAGAGGTTGAAAGTCTCTGTCTATATCCATTCCGTTGGCGGTAAACCCTTTAGGGATGAACAATAGATATGAGCCAGGAGCTCCTTCTCCAAAAGCGACGAGACCCGCTCCTTGAAGGAATGGTCTAAGAAGATACCTTGAAGTTTCGTCAGAATTTACGAATTGATCATAATCTTCCAAACGTACTTTAAAGGCATCTGTCAAACCTGTCAATATTCCACGATAACTTTCACCTCCTACATAATCATTTAATGTTGGCATTTCTAATTGCAATGCTTTCATCTTATGGAAGTTCTCTATAGAAGAAATCACCCATATATTATCATCCATTTCTGACGTAGTGAATTGTTCCTTGCTTTCATTTACATCGTCAGCAAGTGTTTTGGAATGTACTTCTTCTATTTGGGATATGTTAATATGACCAAGTGTATCATTATTACTCATAGAAATGATACACGTATATGTTGTGGCATCTTCGAAAATCTGATTATCTCCAAAGTCAACGATATCAGTAAGATTTTTATGCAGGAAGAGAGAACGTAATGGTTTGCCATACATTACTTTAGTCCATTTGTTTGGCATAATGTATGATAGTATACCGCCCTTTTTAAGCAACAGTAATCCTCTCTCAACAAAGAGAGTATAGATATCACCACGAGGCATAAGTGTGTTATAAGTTTTTACTCGGTTGTTGCATTCGTCAAGTTGCCTCATTCCAAAATATACGGTAGAATCATCTCTAAGATTCTCTAATGATATATACGGTGGATTTCCTATAATAACATCAAATCCCTGGAATTCAGCTTCATCACTGATGATTTCAGGAAACTCTATCATCCATTCCAAAGTATGACTCATAGTACTATCCTCGCTAATAACTTCGTTATTATCTCTGAAGAGTTCCAATTGTGGGTTCTGCAGGCTTACTTTAATAGCTTTGATGCTGTTTCTCAATCTGTTTCTTACCAACTTACTGGGGGCATTTTTATATTCTGCTACACTCTTCTTGTATTCTTGTATTCTTCGTCTCATGACCTCGCCTAGTCCTATATTTTTATTGATACGAACAGGTATGAGAGATGCTAAAGAGTTACCTTGCTTAATATTAATATCAATATTTGGAAGTGTCTGTAATTGACGGGCACCATCCTCACATTGATAATAATATGCGTTTTTTAACAGTTCAATCCATAATCTAAGTTGGCATATGTCAACACTCTTAGGATTGAGGTCAACACCAAAAAGACAATTTTCTATTATGGTACGCTTTTCCTCGAATAGTGTTTCCTGAACTAATTGACTGGAATGGCTTGTTTTGTTATACTGGAATATATCACCATCCTCATTAAACACCACAAGCTCGTCGTTCTCCACTCTAATATCCCAATCTTGAATTCTTTTAGGTTGCTCAGAATGGTCCTGTAATATATGCAAATCACTTTTGATGGCAATTAATTCATTGAGAGCAGAAACAAGAAAATGGCCACTACCTACTGCTGGGTCACAGATTCGAAGCGAGTTGATAATATTGTTGGCTTCAGTTCTATTGTCTCTATTTCTATAGTCAATTTGTTCCTTTAAATCCTCAAAATCTTTGCATTTCCATCCTTTCGCACTATTGAATTTATTTACAACTGCCTGTCTAAGATTCTGAGAACAGATGTATTCAGTAATATAACCAGGAGTAAAAAAAGAACCATCCTTATATCCATTTATCTTTTCAAAAAACAAACCAAGAACGGATGCATTAATGATTGTCTTTGATTCTGTTCTAAGTATGTCATCATTTTTTTCAGCACCGAAATCGTAAGAAGACAGAAACTTAAACAAATAACTAAGTAAAGGCATTCTACCCGATACCCGTCTACCGGTTGATTCATCTTTCAACACGGTAGAAGAATATATCTCAACTTCACCAAGTCTAATCTGCCCTATTGGAAAATATTTCTTTTCAAATGTTGTCAATTCGAAAAGTGAACTATTTAGGTAAGGTACACTTGGAAACTTTCTCAACACATCATCACTTCTTTCACACACGGGTTTTGCAAGCACCTCACTAAAGAGATCATTAAGTTCATCATAACCAGGCACATGCTCATCATCAAGGAACTTTACGCTATCGTCCCCATTAAAGACTATAAGTTGCGACTCCACCAATTTTAAAAATAGAATTCGGTTTATCCATACAAGCACCAATCCCAAGGAATCATCAAATCGACGTTCTATTTCTTTTTTATCCTCACCAAAGCCATAATCTTCCAGTTTGGCGAATGTTTGCTCCATGAGAGAGAATCTTTGAGCGTTACGCTTCAAGCGGACTATCTTATGGACCTTATCATCAACGACTTCCTCTACGCCCATAATATACAACAGTTCTCGATAGAAATTTTTATCAAGAGAGTTGTGATCATCAGTATAAGGAAGGCGTAATAGATGTATTGGGGCGAAAAATTTATACGTGGCAACAAATTTGCGAGTTCGCATTATATCATCACGACGAAGGCTTCTACTAAATTCACTCAAATCAATATAAGTGTACTCAAATTTGTCTATAACACTCTCAACTTCTGGCCTAATGATATTATTATAGATATAATTGTTATCACCTGTCCCCATACTGTCTACATCAAGAACACTCTTCGCAAATCGCTTACTTCGGGCAAATAAACGATAAAAGAGTTTCTTCTCGAAAACGAAATAATGTACGCAATCGGTTATAACGAGATGGGTAATACCATTGTTTTTGTTTTTTACTTCCTCACGTAAATAATAAAGAATCAACTCGTATATAGATTTTTTATTTAAATCCTGACGAGTTACCATATCTGGACGTCCAGGTCCCTTAAATTCGAATAGTACTATAGGATGACTTTCCTTATAAATAGCCAAATCAGTCCGCTGATAAGTATTAACTCTATAAGAACTATTCTTATAAACGCTATCATTAAGGAACTTTATTACAAGGTTTTTGTTAAATTCCTCGCTTTCTTCCGCATTAATATCATTGAACATTTCAGCCATACTATCCCTGAAAGCCTTTATATCAGTTGTGTTAACTTTATCTTTCAAATAGGCTTTCTGAACACATTGGCTTGGGGAATATATAGTTGCCATACTCATCTAATTATTTTAGTTTTTTATTAGGAAATTCATATGTTTCGTCATTAGTAAACAGTCGAACATACTGCAATTTATGATTCCAATATCTTTTAGTACATTCATACAAAGAAATATGTTCCCTTGAATATTTGGTAATGTTAAAACATAAGATGACATCACCAGTGATAGGTTTCGGCTTGTTATTATTTTCCATTCTGAGATTATTTATGATTCCGCTTTTTATGATTGTCAGTGACTATTCAGTCATTGGCTTTGTACTCACAAGAAGTTTGCGTTGGTCAACTTCTAGCGATTCTGCAACCTCAGATAATGTCTGCAAATCAGGCTGTGATGTGTTAGTACACCACTTCGATACTGTTGCCGTATACCCATTTGTCCTGCCAACCATTTGTTGGTACGATGGGTCTCTACGAGCACTGCATTTATTCTATTAAGGTTTTCCATCTTAGCAAATTTATTGTTGTCAAGCGCAAATTTAGTTAATATTTCCGACATGGAAAACTTTTATAAAGAAAAGAATGTTATTTATGCAGATTACGTTTATTCTCAAAATAACGCTACTTTTGTACTCACTAAGATACAATAGCGGACAATGAAGCAGAAAAGAGCGCAAAAAACTGACATGCGGAAAGTCTACGGAAAAAGAAACGCGAAAAATTGTGCCAATTAAAACCTAAAAGTCACGGTATCAAGGAGATGAATTAATGCATTGTTAAGAAGATACTTGTAAAGTGCTAATGTGACATGTCATAATGTAATATAATTCCATCATTAGTCAAGCTTAGTACCCCCAATTACAAATTTCGTAAAAACCAGAATAATATTAAAACAAAGAGAACTTGACCATAACCAAAGTAAAATGCTACTTTAACTATTTGTTTTCGGAAACAGTATCCTTTATCTATTTTGTGGAAAATGAATCAAATCGGTTTAAGTTGATTTTTGAAGTATATAGAAAAAACTAAACTTATAGTTTTTTGATGATATCAAGGAAAAGATTTTTTATAGTATATTTTTGTTACTCACGCTCTTTTTTGTATGACATTTAATACGATTTATGTTTTCCTAATCAGTTGAAAATCAGCAATAAAGAACGGAGGCCGGCTTCACAGCCACCCTCCGTCGCAAACTTAAACAACCAATAAAAGAAATAGATTGTTGTTTCTATCTAATAAAGAGTAATTCTCTATATTTAGGCAATGTCCATAAGTCATCGGCAACGATAAGTTCCAACTTGTCGATACTGGTGCGGATCTCTTCCATCTTCGGTGCTACCGTGTCGTGATATGAGATGGCCTTCTTGTGCTCATCTTCTATCTTGTTAGCCACCTTGCGGGCATTTACCAATTCGTCTACACCTTTTTCAATCTTATCAGTATATTCTGAAATCTGCTCGATAATCTTGATGTTGCGGTCGGCCAGTTTGTTTACCTTTTCTGCCGGGAATATCTCACGCAGACTGGCTACATTCTTTGCCAACTGACTCTGATAATGTGTGGCAACCGGTATGATGTGGTTCATAGAAAGGTCGCCCATTACACGTGCCTCTATCTGAATCTTCTTTGTATAGGTCTCCCATTTTACCTCATTACGAGCTTCGAGTTCTTTCTTGGTCATGACACCCAGACTCTCGAACATCTTGATACTGTCAGCATCCAGATAGCGCTCGAAGATGATAGGACAACTGGTCTCGCAGTCTAGTCCGCGCTTCTTTGCTTCGGCTACCCATTCGTCTGAATAACCGTTACCGTCGAAACGTATAGGTTTGCATGTCTTGATATCATCACGCAGAACGTCGATAATAGAACTTGTCATATCTTCGCCTTTGGCGATAAGAGCGTCAACACGAGCCTTGAAACTTACCAGCGCTTCAGCTACAGCTGAGTTGAGTGCGATCATAGCTGATGCACAGTTGGCCTCAGAACCTACAGCGCGGAACTCGAAACGGTTGCCGGTGAAAGCGAATGGACTGGTACGGTTACGGTCGGTGTTATCAATGAGTAATTCAGGAATTTCAGGAATATCCAGTTTCATACCCTGTTTGCCAGCCATCGTGAACAGTTCGTCTTTGTCTGATTTCTCGATATGATCAAGCAACTCGGACAGTTGTGTACCGAGGAATGAAGAGATAATAGCTGGAGGAGCCTCGTTGGCACCCAGACGATGAGCGTTTGTGGCACTCATGATAGAAGCTTTGAGCAGTCCGTTGTGTTTGTAAACACCCATCAATGTCTCAACGATAAATGTGACAAAACGGAGATTGTCCATAGGTGTTTTGCCTGGTCCGTGTAGCAGGGCGCCTGTGTCTGTAGACAGACTCCAGTTGTTGTGCTTACCTGAACCGTTGATGCCTGCGAATGGTTTTTCGTGCAACAGGACACGGAATCCGTGCTTGCGTGCTACCTTTTTCATCAGTGACATCAGTAGCATATTGTGGTCTACTGCAAGATTTGTCTCTTCGAAGATAGGCGCCAACTCAAACTGGTTTGGAGCTACTTCGTTATGGCGTGTCTTGCAAGGGATAGACAATTCCAATGCCTGTATTTCAAGGTCTTTCATAAATGCCTGTACACGACCTGGGATGGCACCGAAATAGTGGTCATCCATCTGCTGGTTTTTAGCAGAGTCGTGTCCCATCAGTGTGCGACCTGTGAGTACAAGGTCTGGACGGGCACCATACAGTCCTTCGTCAACGAGGAAGTATTCCTGCTCCCAACCCAGATTGCTCTGTACTTTCTTCACATTCGTGTCAAAATATTGGCAAACATCCGTAGCTGCCACGTCTACTGCGTGCAAAGCGCGGAGCAATGGTGCCTTATAGTCGAGAGCTTCGCCTGTGTATGAAATGAATACAGTAGGTATACACAGTGTGTCGTCCATAATGAATACAGGAGATGTTGGATCCCATGCAGAATAACCGCGGGCTTCGAAAGTATTACGGATACCGCCACTTGGGAAAGAACTGGCGTCAGGTTCCTGCTGAACGAGCAGTTTGCCGGAGAATTCCTCTACCATACCACCCTTGCCGTCATGTTCTACGAAAGCGTCGTGCTTTTCGGCTGTACCCTCTGTGAGAGGCTGGAACCAGTGAGTGTAGTGAGTAACACCGTTTTCCATTGCCCATGTCTTGATACCCTCAGCCACTGCATTGGCAATACTGCGGTCTAGGCGAGCGCCATTGTCGATAACGTCAGTAAGTTTTTCGTAAACATCTTTTGGAAGGTATTTGTACATTTTCTCACGATTGAAAACATACTTGCCAAAAAACTCAGCAGGTCTTTCTGCCGGAGCCTTTACTTCCATTGGCTTTTTGTTGAAAGCCTCTGCAACAACCTGAAATCTTAAATTAGCCATAATACTAAAATTTTAAATGTTTGTTATTTCTTTATTGTTTATTGTCGTTTCATAGCGGGCAGGCACATACGTCTGCCCGCTGATATTTATTTATGGATGCAATGTAAAACCGAACACGAAGTAGGCTTTTTCATTGCTTGGATTACATGCTATCTGACCGAATATAGGTACTGAGAATGAATCCGTTATCTTAATGTCTTTTGTCGCCTTTACTGAGATGTTCGTCACTGCGAATCCGTCTGCTTCCGAGTAGAACGATGTAGCGTAAGGTACAGCTCCTATTGTCGCGTTCCAGCTACATCCGCCAAGTTTGAAAGGTGCAGATGCCTCTACGTATGAAGAGTAGGCGCGGTTGCCGCTTTTGTTCAGACCGTCGTTTCCTCCGAAATTCGTATACCACTGCAATGCCACAGGACCGAAATCATAACCGACGTTTGCTTCGAAGACGTGGGATGTCTCACCATTTTTGTAGTTGAAGTACTTTTCGTTCGGCGTGTTAAACCAATAATCGGTTACGCCTGCGTGAAATCCTCCGATGGTGTAGGCTGCTGTCAGATCAAACTCCTTTGTATCGTCTTTGTCAGACAATCCTACGTTTCCCCATGCTGAAAGTGACAATCCCTTGTAAGCGATACCTAGTGTAGGTTGCAAACTGACATCTCCCAGATCCTGACCACGCCAGTAATACTGGTTTACTACATCAGTTGAAATTGTTGTCACTACATTGTCCTGAGCCTCCATTGTTGCTGCTCCGGCGAATAATACTATTGCCGTGAGAGCGATCTTCTCAATCTTTCTCATAATTTTTCTCCTTTTGTGTTTGTGTTTGTTTGTGTTGTTGTTTATCGGTCTTTTTCGACCATCGTTATGGTTTCAACCATTTTTTTATCCTTTCCATTGCCTCCTCGCAGTCGTTCCGTGCTCCGAAGGCAGTGAGTCTCACATATCCTTCTCCGCTCGGTCCGAATCCTACACCTGGGGTGCAGACCACCTGCGCGTCGTACAGCATCTGTTCGAAGAACCGCCAACTGCCTTCCTTGTTGGGCGTCTTCACCCATAAGTAGGGCGCGTTCTCTCCTCCGTAGACCTCAATACCCAGACTTGTCAGTGTTTCGTGCATGATCTTGGCGTTGGTCATATAATAGTTGATCGTTTCCTTTACCTGCTCTTTTCCTTCCTCGGTGTATATCGCTTCGGCTGCACGCTGACTGATATAACTTGTTCCGTTGAATTTTGTACACTGTCTGCGGTCCCATAGCGGATTGAGTGGAATTCTTTCACCTTTCAGTGTCACTGCTGTCAATTCCTTTGGTACCACCGTATATCCGCATCTCACACCTGTGAATCCTGCTGTCTTGGAATAACTATGAAACTCGATTGCCACTTTTCTGGCACCTTTTATCTCATATATTGAATGAGGAATCTCCGGGTCTTGTATGTATGCCTCGTATGCGGCATCATAGAATATCAACGTATCATTCTTCAGTGCGTAGTTGACCCATTTTCTCAGTTCATCCTTTGATATCACCGTTCCGGTGGGATTGTTAGGATAACAGAGATAGATGATGTCTACTCTGTGGTCTGGAATCTGAGGTACAAAATTGTTCTCAGCCAGACAAGGCATGTAAGTCACATTGCTCCATTTGCCGTCTTCCAGAGTCCCTGCTCTGCCACACATCACATTCGAATCGATATATACAGGATAAATAGGATCTGTCACCCCGATACTGTTGTCCCAACGTACCAGTTCCCCTATATTACCAGTGTCACTCTTGGCACCGTCGTTTATGAATATCTCGCTTGCATCCAGATGAATGCCGCGGGGCAGAAAATCATTCTTTATTATAGCGTCACGCAGAAACTGATAACCATTTTCTGGTCCATATCCACGAAAACTAGCCTTTATGCTCATCTCTTCCACAGCCTTGTGCATCGCATCGATAACGGCTGGACAGAGGGGTTGCGTTACATCACCGATTCCAAGACTTATCACGTTCGCCTTCGGATGTGAAACTTTGAAAGCATTCACTTTCTTTGCTATGTCTGCAAACAAATAATTGTTCGACAGTTTCAGATAATGTTCGTTAACTAATGCCATAATACTATATTCTTTATTGTTTGTTAAGTTTGTCTTATCTTTTATTGCCTTCGGGCAGTTTTATTTCCCCTTCGAACGAGAAGGCTGCGGGACCGGTCATGTATACATGATTATCCTTTTCCCGCCATTCTATATTCAAAGTTCCTCCATCCATCACGATATTACTCTTTCTTCCTGCTCTCTTTGTCAGCGCTGCCGCTACGGCTGTGGCGCAGGCACCGGTTCCGCAGGCCATCGTGATGCCACTGCCTCTTTCCCATACTCTTGTACGGATATTTCCGTCTTCCAGAACTTGGGCAAATTCGATGTTGCATCTCTGTGGAAAAGCTTTGTTCATTTCCATCAGTTTTCCGTCGACGGCTACATCCGTTTTGCGGATATCTTTAACGAATATCACAAAGTGGGGATTTCCCATCGAAACGAAGGTTCCTTTGAATTCCTTTCCCCCTGCCTCTATAACACCGTCTGTTATGCTGCCGTCATTGACAGCCAGTTGCTCTTTGTTAGACAGTTGCGGTTCAAGCATATCCACTGTTACACTATCCACAATACCATCTTTTATATGTAAATCCAATATCTTTATACCTGAAAGAGTTTCCAGACGAATCTTCGTTTTGTCGGTGACACCTTTTTCATATAGATATTTGCCTATACAGCGCGAAGCGTTACCGCACATCATCGCTTCCGATCCGTCAGCATTGAATATTCTCATCGAATAATCTGCTTCTCCAGTAGTAGGCTTCCCAATAAGTACCAATCCGTCACTTCCGATGCCGGTATGAGGAGCACTCCATTCGATGGCTGCCGTCTCAGGATCAGGTATATTATATAATAATGTATTAACATATATATAATCATTCCCTGCACCGTGCATTTTTGTAAACTTGATGGTTGTTGTCATATTGTTGTCCTTTTCGCTGTTTTAATTCCTTTTTGTTTTGATTTCGATGCAAAAATACATCATTTTGTTTAAATTCTCACTATTTTTCTAACGAAATAATATACTTTTAACAATTAAATAACAATTTGTTTGATTTTAACTGCAATAACTTTCAATTTGAAAGTAAAAAGATAATATAATATAATTTGTGATATTAAGTTGCGAAAAGTCAATTAATCATGACAATAATTCCGATGAATTGGTTTTAAAATAACAATTTGCTACATAAAAAGCTCGTTTTGGTTACAAATTGAAAGTTAATAAATAAAAAACAGAACAAATGTAAATCAAAACGAAAAAATAATAGCAAAATGTTTTAAAATTATTGTTTTTAATTGCAAATTGTTCTAATTTTGCACCGAAAACGATACAAAACGTTAGTTTAAGTATAACTTTTTAAATAAGAGGTAATATGAAAAAGATTGAAGCAATCATCCGAAAGACAAAATTCGAGGAAGTGAAAGAGGCGCTGTTGGCAGCCGACATCGAATGGTTCTCTTATTATGATGTAAGAGGAGAAGGAAAGATGCGCCAGGCACGAATTTACCGTGGCGTCATGTATGATACAAGTTGTATCGAACGAATTCTTATCAGTATTGTCGTACGTGACAAGAATGTGGAAAAGACAGTTTCTGCTGTACAGAAAGCGGCACAAACAGGTGAAATCGGTGACGGACGTATATTTGTCATCCCGATAGAGGATGCTATACGTATCCGTACTGGTGAAAGAGGGGACATTGCATTGTATAATGCTGAACAGGAGAAATAGAGAAGGGGATAATAACAACACAATCAACAATTTAAAACATTAAGACTATGCATGATTTAAGTATATCAATTGATACCGTATGGATGCTGTTGGCAGCGACATTGGTATTTTTTATGCAACCGGGTTTCGCCTTTTGTGAGGCGGGTTTTACGAGAAGTAAGAACACGACGAATATTTTGTTCAAGAACTTTGTCGATTATATGATAGGTTCTGTGGCATTTTGGTTCGTTGGTTTTGGATTTATGTTCGGCAGCGATGGTCAGGGATTTATCGGCATGCCTAACTTTGGCGATCTTTCGTTCTATCACAATGCGGCTGGTCTGCCGACCGAAGGTTTCCTGATGTTCGAGATCGTATTCTGTGCTACGTCTGCTACCATCGTTTCAGGTGCAATGGCCGAACGTACCAAATTCAGTATGTATCTAGTATATTCATTATTTATTTCATTGATCATATATCCTGTGGAAGGTCACTGGACATGGGGTGGCGGATGGCTTTGCAATGCCGATGCATCTAGTTTTATGATGACCACTTTCGGTGCAACGTTCCACGATTTTGCAGGTAGCGCGATTGTTCACTCAGTCGGTGGAGTACTTGCATTCCTAGGTGCCATCGCCCTTGGTCCGCGTATCGGTAAATATGGAAAGGATGGCAGTAGCCGTGCTATTCCGGGTCACAGTCTGACATTGGGCGCACTCGGTGTATTCATTCTTTGGATGGGATGGTTCGGATTCAACCCAGGTTCTCAGCTTGCCGCTTCTGGTGAAGTTAACCGTGTTGCCATTTCTCATGTATTCCTTACAACCAACCTTGCAGCAGCTGTCGGTGGATTGGCTACCATGTTCACTTGTTGGATAAAATATGGTAAACCGTCTTTCTCTTTGACTTTGAATGGTATTCTAGCCGGATTGGTTGGTGTAACAGCAGGTTGTGATATGGTTTCACCAGTAGGATCTATTATTATTGGTGCTGTCTGCGGTATCGTATTGGTATTCGCTATCGAGTTTATTGATAAAAAATTACATATTGACGATCCTGTAGGTGCAAGTTCTGTACACGGCGTATGTGGTATCTTGGGTACATTGCTCACAGGTCTGCTCTCTGTATCAGAAGGTCTGTTCTACGGTCATGGCGCAGGATTCTTGATGGCACAGTTGTTCGGTATCGTTGTCATCGACCTTTGGACCGCCGCATGTGGTATCATCCTGTTCTGGGGTATCAAGTACATACACGGACTTCGGGTTGATAAACGTATCGAGGAAGAAGGACTTGATATCTACGAACATGGCGAGAGTTGTTATAACTAAAATTAGTTATTGATATATAAATGAGAAAGAAATAAAAATCTTTAAAGTGTAGGGACAGACAGATTAGAAAGGCCTGTCCCTGCATTTCATTTTGTTTAGCAAACTTATCATAAAAGAAATACATAAATAATTATGAGAAAAATTGAAGCAATCATCCGTAAGACTAGGTTTGAGGATGTAAAAGAGGCTTTGTTAGCCGCAGACATTGAGTGGTTCTCGTACTATGATGTACGGGGAGAAGGTAAAATGCGTCAGGCACGTGTGTATCGTGGCGTGATGTACGATACCAGTAGTATCGAACGAATCCTTGTCAGTATCGTGGTCAGAGACAAGAACGTTGAGAAAACGGTCACTGCCGTACAGAAGGCAGCCTGTACAGGTGAAATCGGCGACGGACGCATTTTTGTCATCCCCGTTGAAGATTCTATCCGTATCCGTACGGGCGAAAGAGGGGATATCGCACTCTATAATGCAGAAAATGAGAAATAAGCAACATATTTAATAATAGAAATAGACACAACACAGTTATGAAACACATTTTTAGTAAAAAAAGAATGTTGTCGGCTTCCATGTTATTAGTTTTGCCGATGACAATGATGGCCGGCACAGCTACACCTACGCTGGATAGTGGCAATACAGCATGGATAACGATGGCTACAATCCTGGTCATGCTGATGACAATACCGGGTCTGGCCTTATTTTATGGCGGACTGGTCCGTTCCAAGAACATACTGAGTATCATCATGCAGTGTATGATATGTACGGCCGTGATGAGTATTCTCTGGATAGCCTTCGGCTACAGTTGGGTGTTTGGTACAGGCTTCCACGGTACACCTATTGGTGCCGTGATAGGCGGTTTCGACAAGGTCTTTCTGAACGGGGTCACGACATCATCCGTAACCATGCCGGCGCGTATACCTGAGATTACTTATGTACTCTTCCAGTGTATGTTTGCCGTCATCACACCAGCCCTTATCATCGGTGCATTTGCAGAACGGGTGAAGTTTTCAAGTTTCCTCGTCTTTTCTATCTTATGGTCAGTCATCGTTTACGATCCTATGGCTCACTTCGTATGGGGTGGAGGTTGGTTGCAACAGATGGGAGCACTCGATTTCGCCGGCGGTACCGTCGTACATATCAATGCCGGTATCTCTGCTATCGTGATGGCTCTGATGCTTGGTCGCCGTTCCGATTACAAACCGGGCAGACCTATCCCTGCACAGAATGTACCTTTCGTATTTATGGGAGCAGCCCTGTTGTGGCTGGGATGGTTCGGATTCAATGCCGGCAGCGGACTCACAGCCGACGGTCTTGATGCCAATGCCTTCCTCGTAACCCATCTCTGCACTTGTGTGGCAGCCATCACATGGATGGTGATAGACTGGATCGACAGCAAGAAACCGACAACCGTAGGTGTATGTACCGGAGCGGTAGCCGGATTGGTCGCCATCACCCCTGCATCTGGTAGTGTAGGCGTGTTGGGCGCAATCGTCATCGGTATCGTGACAAGTATCGTATGTTTCTATATGGTAGCCTTTATCAAACCGAAATTGGGATATGATGATTCCCTTGATGCTTTCGGCGTACATGGTATCGGTGGTATCATCGGTTCTGTCCTCACAGGTGTATTTGCCACAAAGGCAGTTACCGGTACTGTAGAAGGAGCATTGTATGGCGACTGGCACCAACTTGGAGTGCAAGTCATCGCCACTGTTTTCGCGATTGTCTATAGTGCCGTGGCCACATTCATCTTATTCAAGGTCATAGATAAGATCATGGGTATCCGTGTAGCTCCTCGTGAAGAAGAAGAAGGTCTTGATATCTACGAACACGGAGAGAACGCTTACAACTAAGTTTTTTCAACTATATGCCTGAACATCTTTCGCAATGATGCATTTCTCGGTTTATCAACTCTTTTTCAGGAATGCAGAAATGCGGAAGATGTTTTTGTTACAACCTATACAGGATATTTGCATCCATCAGTTTATTTATTTTAGCAGCCATTTCCACAAAGGGAATACTTCAATTTGGTACCCTTCAAGAGAGATTATACCATCTTCGTCTTTTGTGACAATCACCATCTCTTTTACGGGAAGTCTGGCAGACAACTTGATAAGCGCATTGGCTTCTCTTTGCTTCGTATCAGCATCTTTGAGCGTATAGCACACCTGTATGGCATATTCTTCATCCGGTATATAGAAATCCACTTCTACATTTTTATGGTAATAATAGACTCTGTTACCATATTTTTTGCGCAATTCTATTGCCACCATATTTTCCAGAAGTGATGTATTGGGATCCAACAAGAACAAATTAAGAATGCCGTTGTCGATGAAATAATATTTTTTGTTGGATTCCCGTTCTGCAAGTGCAGAGTCGATGTTCTCAAAAGGCAGTATCAACCAGGAATCATTCATATATTTAATATAGTCTATGATTGTGTCTGCACTTATCTTTTTACCCGTTGTGGAAATGATATTCTTCAGCCTGTTATACGACGAAGGTTGTTTTACGCTTTCAGCCAGTTTCTTGACAAGTATACGCAAGGCAAAATCGTTCCTAATCTGAAATCTTGCTATTAAATCACCGAAGAATATCTTATTATACAGATTGCTGAGCCAAGACCGCTTGTCGTTTACTTCACTTATCTCAGGTAAACCGCCGAAGTAAAAATAGGTATCGAACGCTTTAGCTATGTCGATTCTGTTTTTATAGATAGTATTTCTCTCATTCATATCTATTCCCGATGCATTGAGATATTCTTTGAACGAATAGGGGTAAATTTCTTTCATCATATATCTACCTCCTAGCGTAGTGGAAATCTCACTGCTTAACATCTTTGCATTACTGCCTGTGATGTAGACACGATATTTCTGATCTGCCAGCCTGCGCGCAAATTTCTCCCATTTGTCAACCAATTGTATTTCATCGAGAAAGAAAATAGGCCGACAGTCGTACATCTCTTCGTAACAGGTCTTGATAAGATCCAAATCCAGAGTAGACACCGTATCAATACGGTCATCCTCAAAATTGAAATATAAAATCTCTTCCGCACGATGTCCTATTTCAATAAGATGTTCAATTTGCCTGAACATCATATATGATTTGCCCGCACGTCTCAATCCTACAAATACGTAATTGAGTTTGTCGTCCAATTGATATTCACGTGAATGTGAAGTCACGTTTACTACTCTCTGCTGGTAATCGGCAATTAAGAATTTTATAAGGTCTTTGTCCATCTGGTTTATTATTATCGGTTGCAAATATAATCATTTTATCGAATATAATCGATAAAAACAATATAATTTTATCGATTATATTCGATAAAATAACTAGATTGATATATTCATGATTTTAAATCACAAAGATTTATCGTGAATATCTACTGTTCAGTTTCTTACCAGTCCAGTCATACGTGTTGACCCAATTGTCATGCTTCACCACAAACCCGTTGTTGTTGACGGATACGACGGTTCCAAGAGAGGGGGCATAGAGGGTCTTGTATTTCTTGCAGTTCACGTTATACAGATCATACCAATCCCCCCGTCTCATGATGAAGAAGTTGGATGCCGACCCTACAAGTTCACCCACAGAAGGTGCATACATCGACTTGATTTCTTTCCCCGTCTCACTATAGACGCGGTACCAGTCACCATGTTTCTCTATATCGGAAATACCGCTATATCTGTATTGGGAGTATGAGGTTATGCTCGTTCCGATCAGGATGACTGTAAAGATAAAACGTAAAGTTGATTTTTTCATATTCTTGTATTTATAATTCCCCGCAACAATAATCCATCTCACTCAGTTCCACCCATCCGGCATCTCTTATTTCCCTCAGAAACAGCCGGGCGCACATCTCGGCATCGTCGCCGGCCCGGTGGTGGGTGCCATAAGGTATCTCAAACTGGTCGCAGAGGTAATCCAGCGTGTTGCAGCCGAAGTCGTAGATGTGGCGGGCAGCCCGCAGTGAACAGTAATAGGATATGTCGGGCTTCTCCAATTCGTAATACTCCAGCGAATGACGTATGCAACTGATGTCGAAGGCTGCGTTGTGGGCGACGAGCACAGGACAGTCTTTCAGATAGGCCATGATTTCTGTCCACACTTCGGGAAAAGCAGGTGAGGATGCCGTGTCCTCAGGGTGGATACCGTGGATCTGAATGTTCCAGTAACTGTACATATTGTCCTCCGGACGTACCAACCATGATTTGGTGTCCGCCACCTTGCCGTCTTTCACCACGCAGATACCCGCTTCGCAGATGGAGGCGCGTCTCGCCGTGGCAGTCTCGAAGTCGATGGCTATAAAGTTTAATCCTTGCATCCTTTGTCCTCCTCTTTGTCGTAATACGATAAGATACTCTTTGCAAAGTTGCGCATCGCCCTGCGCACCGACTCCGGTTCTATCACCTCTATCAGGTCGGTTTGCGACAGTATCAGTTGATAGAAGTCGTAACTGGGTTTGATATGATACTCGAAGTAGGTCGCCTCATCGTCACTCCTCAGTTCTACCTGCGATTCGTGCAGCGGCAGCGTCCTGAGATAGTCGGGACCATTGTCGTATGCCTTGATCACGATCCGTTCCGTTTGCATATTCTTGTCCGTGATGATTCCGCAGCAACCCTCGAAGAAGTTGTCAATGCTGAAATCCTTATTCATCTTGAATGTCTTGTCGGTCTCCTTCAGGTCGGAGATCCTGTCCAGCGCATAGATGAGATACACATCTTCTGTCAGCGTCTTTTCGCCGCTTTCTTCATTCTTCTTCCTGTTACGCTCCGAATAGTAGGGACTTCTCGCTATCACGTACCATCTGCGCTTCACCACCTTGAGATAGTACGGTTCTATCTCGAAACTGTTGGCTTCGTCTTTCTCAAACCCCTGATAGGTGATGTAGAGCACCATGTTCTTCCGCATGGCATCCGTCATCGCAGTCAACCAGTCGTGCCCCGACGGTATCTCCTCGAAGATGATTCTGCCCTCCAATTTCCGGTCGGCCCGCACCTGGTTCAGTGTCGCGTACGAGTCGATGAGCCAATTGCGGAAGTTGTCGTTTTCGAGTTCTTCCGGGTTTTCGATAAAGTATCTGTATTTCCCCCCTTTTTCACATTCTATGTTGATGTTGAAGATATCCCTTAGCGCACTACGGTGATTGTCGAACGTGCGAGTCCCCAGATTATTGTCTTCACTGTAGTTCAGTCCACTTCTCAGCCATTCCTGTTTGATGTCCTTTAATGAGATTCTCCCCTTCCGTCGTACCAGGTCGGCCAACCATACCAACCTGCCGAAGAGATTTGAGTTTTTTTCCGCCATACTATTCCATTTAAAGTTCTGTACAAATGTAGTAAAAATATCGGGAATCGGTGTCCTGATGGTCAAAAATGATATCAGAACCCGATTTTTACGTCACATTTCCCTATTTTCTCCTCCTTGCAGAGTCTCACGAGTGCGTCCATAGCGGTCGTCTTCCCCTCTATCACCTCCTGCATCAACGCTTTCCGCACGATGTTGTCTATCTCGCCGCCGCTGAAGTCATAAGATGAGGCCAGGGTAGAGGCATCCGTATCCGAAAGAGTCGGTATCTTGTCCTTCCAGATATTCATCTTCGCCTCGATGGTCGGTTTGTCGAAATGTATCTTGAAGAGGAAACGACGTTCGAAGGCGGTGTCCAGATTCTCCGTCAGATTGGTCGTCGCTATCAGGATACCGTCCAGATTCTCCAACTCTTCCAGAATGATGTTCTGTATCGCGTTTTCCGTCTGGTCCACATTACCGCTGCCCACGGCCTTACGTTTCGAGAAGATGGCATCGGCTTCGTTGAAGAGGAGTATCGGTTTCTTCGTCGTCTTCAGACAGGTCTTCCTATAATTGTCGAATACCTTCTTGATGATTTTCTCGCTTTCACCGAACCAGCAACTCTTGGTCTGACTGATGTCTACGTGCACGATGTCCCTTCCCGTCTGTCTGGCTATCTGCATCACGCTCTCCGTCTTGCCCGTACCCGGCATGCCGTACAGGAGTATGGCGATGCCGTGGGGCAGCGATTTCTTTTGCAGCCGGTCGCACAACTGATGGTAATGGTCTTCCTGCAGACTGTTGCAGACGAGCGACAGTTGACTGCTCAGTTCCGCATCGAAGAACAGGTTTTTCGCCTCTATGTTGTCGCAGGTTATCAGTTCTTTGCTGTCCATCTTCCGGGTGAACAGTTCCGCCTCTTCCCCGAAGAACAGTTCTATTCCCTTATCCCCAGGTTTGATAGACGTTTCATCTCCGAAGAGCGAACTCCCCTTTTCCAGCCGCACCAGTCCCGCCGTTTGCAGGTGGTGCTTTTCATCCTTCATCTGTCTTATCACGTTCGTTCTCCTGCCCACGGGGTATATCTTTCTGATGACATCCGACAGACTTGAACTGAAATCTCCCGCACAGTTGTGGCAAGTCAAATAGAATACCGTCCTCTCCATCTCATCCTTGATGATCTGCCTGAGCGGTTCGATAAACGACAGTTGCGGGTTGGCATTTTCCAGCGTCCGTATTTTGTCGCGGAGACCTTGGATTCCGAAATGTCCTTCTATATGGTACTCGTTATCGATATAATTATCTATTTCATTTGCAAATTCATATCTGTTCAGGTCCTTGTACGACTTGCAGAATATATCCCGGTCTTTCCCGAGAAAGATGTCTATTCCCTTATCCGTCAGGTGCATATCATCCTCGTTCATCCGTTCTATCAGTCCCGCCTTGATCAGAGGATGACTGTCGCTGGATATTAATTTCTGTTCGGCTATCCGGTCGTGAACCCTGTCGTACATATCCGTCATGGTAGATTTGATATTCGACTTGCCCGTACCGTCTTCATTGATAAGATCAAAGCACATCTCGTAAAACAGCGCCCGGTCTTTCAGTCCCTTGACCAGTCTCTTGACGGCACCGATAAATTTCTTATCCGAGCATTCCTTTTCCAGTTTGCCAACGGCTTTCAGCATGGTCTTGCCGTCATTGTCGCGGTCCTGTATATATAGGTTCACCACCTCGCACAGGTCATACTTGTCCATATCTTCCGTGCTTTTCTGTTTGGGGCTGATTGTCTTTTTCTTACCCTCCACGATATCCACCATCACGTCATCGTTGATGGTATACTGTCTTTGCGTTACAGTATCATTATTGTCCCGTCTCATTTGCACGATCCCTTTTTCCACCATAACGTTCATCTCCGGAATGTATTCTATGACATCCAAAGAAGAACATTCCAGATAATTGGCGATATCATCCATGTCAGAAGATCTGGAACTGCAATATCTGTCGAAGACGACGACAAACAGCATAGCCTGTTCCTTGTTGTCGAGTCCCAACGCCTTTGCCAGTTGTTCCAGCAGTGCTACCGTCTGAGCATTTTTCAGACATTTCAGTTTACTGTTTTTCGTCTTTGTGGCAGCCTCTTTAATCAGTTGAATGATAGTCTTTTCCATTGCGCATATTATTTTTTAAATTGTAATGATGCCGCAAAGGTAAATACAAACCTAGGAAAATTTATTTCCGAGGTTTGAATTATTTTATAAAAAAGGGCGATTTTTTTATTTTCCTTTTCTTTCATATCTGAATATTATTTATTACCTTTGCAATTAGAAATATTGCAAGTTCATTT
>NZ_CALMHT010000024.1 GCF_937863835.1 uncultured Prevotella sp. | reverse complement strand
AGAATCGATGCCTATTATAGGCTTTACGATATTAGTTCACGCTGCAATAATCAGAAGGAAGAACGCCGTTGTCTTCAAGATTATCTTAATGAAACCATAAAACAGCATAATATTGAATATGAAGCGAAGGCCAGATATGATTTGATGTGCTATTACTACAATTATTCATTGAAAGATTCCTTAATCGACAAGACTCCCGAGGAACTTGCATTCATGCACGACAACAAGTGTTGGGAACAATACTACCAAACTTGGAGCTTATTAATAATTATGTATATTATTAACGAAAAGAACAACACCGGACTACGACAGGAAAAATTGATGTACGAAGATGCGACGAAGAGGAAAAACAAATATGGTGTAGCCTTGGCATTATACGGAATGGGTATGGCTTATGATAATCTCAGTTTCACTTCAGAAGCAAAAAAAGCCTATTTAAGATGCATAAACATCATGAATCACCTAAATAAGATACCTACTGAAATTCTTGAAGTTTATTCATACTATTGCGATGTACTGAAAAAAGACAAAGAATATGGCAAAATGATCTCTACCACTGATACTTGGATGCAAACAATGCAAAAGCTTTTTAAAGACGGTCAAATAGGAAACAACGACGAGAATTTTGAAAATTCTTTCTGGGTGTGCTATTATAGGGTATCCAGAGCACAGGCGGAATTGGGGCTGGGTCATATCAAGGAAGCGGAAGTATTATTAAACAAAGCCAACAAGTGTGCCCAGATAGAACGCGGTATGGTTCAGACTTATGTTTATGAAACAATTATTGAACTCTATATAAAGAAGAAAAACTATCCGAAGGCATTGGCATACATTGAAGAAGAAACGAAACTTTTTAAGGGAATGAATGATATGCCTGGTGTATTAAGGATCTTGGAAAATAAAGCGCAGGTTATGGAAGCTCTCCATCAATACAAAGAATCGTCTCTGATGTATAAAACTTTATATCTGAAACAAGATTCGATTAACGAGAAAGATGCAAAAAACCAACTCAACGAACTGAACACGCTTTTTAAATTGGATGAGATTAAAATGCAGCACCAGTTATCAAGAAATAGATATGCTATCATTTTTTCAATAAGTATCATACTGGCGTTAATCGTCTTCATTTTCTACCGTCATCTGATGACACATCGTCTGAAACAAAAGAACGAGCAATTGACTATCGCGAGAGACCAGGCGCAGGAATCTTTGCGTATGAAGTCGGATTTTATTAAAAACATCAGTCATGAGATTCGGACTCCCCTTAACATACTTTGCGGTTTTACTCAAATTATATCCGACCCAACATTGAAAATGTCGGACGAAGAATTACAAGCCGCCAATTCACAGATAATAACGAATACTGATCGCATCACACTGCTGATCAATACGATGCTTGAATTATCAGAATGCAGCAGTAATAATGTTATTGAACGGAACGACAAAATAAGTTGTAAAATGTTATGTTCCATATCAATTGAAAGGAGCAAAATACTATCCGACAAAGACATTGAGTTTGAATACATCAATGATATCAACCCTGACGTAGATATTATTACGAATAGGACCTACGCGACAAGAGCCATACGTTTACTGATACATAATGCTATTAAATTTACGCCGCATGGAAAAATTATATTACATAGTTATATAGAGGACAACAAATTGAATATCGCTGTTACCGACAACGGTCCAAGTATTCCCCCGGAAGAAGCCGAGCACATATTCGAAGAATTTGTACAACTTAATGACTATTCAGAAGGAGTTGGTATCGGATTGACGGTCTGCCGTAGTATTATTCGCAGATTAGGAGGTAATGTAGTATTAGATACAGAATTCAAGGACGGTTGTCGTTTCATCATCACGTTCCCTGTTTAAAATAATTATTCTAAACCGTCGTAACGAAGTTACAGAACTTCTGTGAAGTTGTTATGGCACGTCTGTAGAGTGTCTACAGCGGTGCCATAAAATAGCTGCGATACGCAAAAATTCAAAAAAACGATTAATAAATAAAATGGTTACAAAAAATAATGGTTTATTGTTTGGTTATTTACGTAAATAGATGTAAGTTTGCATCTTCAAAAAGATAAAAGACCTAATGAATAAACGTATACACGTATTATTAGTAATCATATTAATAGTGCTGCCTATCATAGCTAATGAACAGGCTGTACGCCGAGTCAGATATCCAGGGGGGAAATGCTATATGTACAGACTTGCTTTCAAGGATAAGTCAGGCACGCCCTACTCTATTGACAAACCTCAGAAGTTTTTATCCGAGAAATCCATAGAAAGGCGCAAAAGGCAAGGTGTTCCAATAGATTCGACAGACCTTCCCATTTCTCCCGCATATATTTCACAGTTAGAAAACATGGGTGTAACGATAGCGAGCAAAAGCAAATGGAATAATTCCGTGTTGGTTCGGTCTCAGAACATCGATTTGTTAATCAATTTGACTAAACTGAAGTTCGTAAAATCAGCAATAAAAGCATGGACATCGCCCGACTCCATAACCATCAAATACAAGGCCGACCATGTACACGACACATTTAACCCATGGGATTCAATCGAAGGGCATAAATATGGAGCAGCAGAAGAGCAGATTAAGATGCTCAATGGCATTCCTTTACATAATACCGGATATAAAGGTCGAGGCATGACAATTGCGATATTGGACGGGGGCTTTATGAATGCGAACACCATACCTTGTCTTAAAGAAATCAATATTCTTGGTACTGCTGATTTTGTATATCCCAAATCTGATAACTTTTACAATGAACAGGAACATGGAACTGCTGTTTTATCTATCATGGGCGCCCGTCACCCATACGTATATATCGGCACTGCGCCCGCCGCTTCATATTGGTTGTTAAGATGTGAGGATTTACAATCCGAAAGTACTGCTGAAGAAGATTTCTGGGCAGAAGCTGTCGAGTTTGCCGATTCCGTCGGTGTCGATATTATCAACAGTTCATTGGGTTATCAGAATTTTGATGATGAAGAGAGTAGTCATACCTATAATGAACTGGATGGTGAAACTGCGCTCATTTCCCATACTGCCTCTATGGTGGCAAGTAAGGGTATGATACTTGTAAACAGTGCCGGTAATGACGGTATGGGTACATGGAAAAAAATAAATTTCCCTGCGGATGCCAAAGATATACTTACCGTTGGAGCCGTCAGTCCTAATGGTATCAATGCTCCATTCAGTTCTATTGGCCCAACAAAGGACGGACGAATAAAACCGGATATTATGGCATTAGGAAGTCCTGCCCAAGTCATTTCAGGACGTGGAACGGTAATCAGTGATATGGGAACATCCTTTTCAGCACCTGTAGTTGCTGGTTTAGTAGCTTGTTTATGGCAAGCGCTGAAAGACAAGACAGCCTTGCAGATTATGGATCTAGTCAGAAAAAGCGGGAACAATTACAACACGCCGAACGACATCTATGGATATGGCATTCCTGATTTCTGGAAAGCATATAACCAAGGAAACACTATTTTGAATGGAAAAAGCAATTAGTCTGTATGAACTGAATTCATTGGTAAAAGAGACTATCGAGTCTCAGATGCCTGATGAATATTGGGTGGAAGCTGAATTGTCGGAAGTCCATGAGAACAGTGGTCATTGCTATCTTGAATTAATTGAGAAGGACAATCGCAGTAATACGCCAATTGCTAAAGCAAGAGCCATGGTATGGAAAAACAATTGGAGTATCATACGTCCCTACTTCGAAAGGATTACAGGCGAACCACTTCGAGCAGGAATGAAAGTTTTGTTACAAGTATATCCAAACTTCCACCCGGCTTTCGGTTTCTCTTATGTGGTCAACGATATTGACCCCACTTATACGTTGGGTGATTTGGCAAAACACAGACAAGAGATCATCAAAAAACTGAAAGAGAATGGTTTGTACGAACTGAACAAGGAATTATATATTCCGTTCACGCCACAGAGGATTGCCGTTATTTCGAGTGACACAGCTGCCGGATATGGTGATTTTTGCAAACAGATGGAGACCATCCGCTATCATATTTGGTATCGGACAGAATTGTTTCCCGCTATCATGCAGGGGGAGCATGTTGAACAGAGTATCATATCGGCATTGAATGCCATTAATGAACGGATTGACGATTTTGATGTCGTTGTCATCATACGCGGAGGTGGAGGTACCAGTGATTTTTCAGGATTCGATACATATACATTAGCCGAAAACGTGGCGCAATTTCCTTTACCTATCATAACCGGTATAGGACATGACAGAGACGAGACAATACTTGATATGATCTCAAATACCAAAGTTAAGACCCCGACAGCGGCTGCTGATGTTATTATAGATAAACTGGAAAATGCTTATGAAAGACTGGATGATGCAAAATCACGTATTATCCAACTGGTTCAGCAGATAATTGATATAGAGAAGATGAAAATTGACAAAATATCCGGTCTTATTCCTACTCTATTTACACTGATAAAGACACGACAGGAAAACCGTATTGAATTCATGCTGCAACGACTGAATAATAATATCTCTAAAAAGTTGATTGAAGAAAGACATCGACTGGAGTTGGCTGTTACCAAAATTGAGGCATTAAATCCAGACAATCTGTTGAAACGAGGATATAGCATAACTCTATTTAAAGGAAGAACTGTAAAAGACCCCAGAACACTTCATACAGGCGACGATATCCTGACAAAATTAGATAAAGGAACAATTAAATCCACCATAAAATGAAAAAAGACATAACTTACGAAGAAGCAGTTAAGGAACTGGAACAGATAGTAAGCAAAATGGAACATAATGAACTGGACATCGATCAGATAGCAGAACAACTGAAAGACGCCCAGCAACTCGTTAAATTCTGCAAGGACAAACTGACGAAGACAGACGAAGAAATAAAAAAGATACTCGATTCAGACAAAGATTAGTCAAAAAAAGTATTGAACTTATCATTTTTTGCACAAAAATGTTGCAAATGAGCAATAAATTGTTTAATTTTGTGCCCAATTATAACAAAAGTACTTTTAAATAACAAAGTTATGAAAGATTTAGATTGGTCTAATCTGTCTTTTGGTTATATGCCGACAGATTACAACGTTCGCTGCAACTACCGCAACGGAAAATGGGGTGAGATTGAAGTAAGCTCTTCTGAAATCGTTAATTTACACATGGCTGCGACTTGTCTGCACTATGGACAAGAAGCTTTCGAAGGTTTGAAAGCATACCGTGGCAAAGATGGTAAAGTACGAGTGTTCCGCATGGACGAGAATGCTGCCCGCCTACAGAGTACATGTAGGGGAATTCTTATGCCTGAAGTTCCTACACAATTGTTTGAGGAGATGGTAAAAAAGGTGGTTCGTCTAAATCAAGAATATATTCCTACTTATGAAAGTGGTGCTACACTATATATACGCCCATTACTGATTGGTACCAGTGCTCAGGTTGGTGTTCATCCAGCTACAGAATATCTTTTTATGATGTTCGTTACGCCGGTTGGTCCATACTTCAAGGGTGGTTTTTCTACGAACCCTTATGTTATCATTCGCGAATATGACCGTTCAGCCCCTCTAGGTACAGGTATCTATAAAGTAGGTGGTAACTATGCTGCAAGTCTTTGTGCCAATAAGATGGCCCATGACTTAGGGTATGCTTGTGAATTCTATCTCGATGCCAAAGAGAAAAAATACATGGACGAGTGCGGCGCCGCCAACTTCTTCGGAATCAAGAACAATACTTATGTTACACCTAAGTCAACAAGTATTCTGCCTAGTATCACCAATAAGAGTCTGATGCAATTGGCCGAAGATTATGGAATGAAGGTAGAACGCCGCCAGATTCCTGAAGAAGAACTGGCTACATTCGAAGAGGCAGGTGCATGCGGTACAGCAGCCGTTATCAGTCCTATCTCTAAAATCGATGATCTTGAAACGAAAAAGAGTTATGTCATCAGTAAAGATGGTAAACCAGGACCTGTCTCTACCAAACTGTACAACCACTTACGTGGAATACAATATGGTGACGAGGAAGATAAACACGGATGGGTTACCATTGTCATTGAATAATTGCGAACAGAACAGATAACTACTACATAATAAGATCGTATCCGGAGTATACAGACTACACGGGTACGACCTTTTTAATTTGATGATAAGACATTTATGAGCAAAGGAAAATTACAGAAATTCGCCGATATGGAGCAATATGAGAACGTGTTCCAATACCCTTTTTCGGTTATTGATCAAGTTCCATTCGATATGAAAGGCCATTGGAGAGAGGAATATTTCCAAAACAGCAACCCTATCGTTCTCGAACTCGGTTGCGGTAAAGGTGAATACACAGTAGAACTGGCAAAGCTCTACCCCAACACCAACTTTATCGGCGTTGACATCAAAGGTTCGCGTATGTGGACAGGTGCCACACAGGCCATCAACGAAAATCTCAAGAATGTAGCTTTCCTGCGTACCAACATCGAGATTATAGAACGTTTTTTTGAAAAAGACGAAGTTCAGGAAATATGGCTCACTTTCAGTGATCCTCAGATGAAGAATCCACATAAACGCCTTACTAGCACATTCTTTATGGAGAGATACCGCAAGTTCCTCGTCGACGGTGGTATCATACATCTCAAGACAGACAGCAACTTTCTTTTTACCTACACTACATATATGGTTGAAAAGAACAACCTTACGCCACTGTTCCGTACCGACGACCTTTACCACACAGACGGTATAGACGAAGAAACGCGCAAGATATTGTCCATACAGACCTATTACGAAAATCAATGGATTGACAGAGGATTAAACATCAAATATATGAAGTACCGCCTTCCGCAAGACGGCGAACTCGTTGAACCCGATATAGAAATTCCACTTGACGACTATCGCAGTTATAAGCGACCAAAGCGAAGCGGACTGGATGTAAGCAAATAATTACATTTCTTTCTTGTCACAAAAATAGTAAAACACAACAAATCTAAAAGAAAGTTATACCCAATAAGGTATAATAAACATTAATTTCAATAATTTTATACCCTAAAAGGTATAACTTGATTAATTTTTATTATATTTGCACCCGAAAGGGTATAATATGAGTGATACAGTTTTAGCAAATTATGTAAAAGAGATACGTAAGAAATTTAATCTTACGCAGATTGACCTTGCTGAAAAATCAGGCGTCGGACTACGGTTCATCCGTGATTTGGAGCAGGGGAAACAGACACTTCGTATGGATAAAATAAACCAAGTACTTAATCTTTTCGGTAAAGAAGTGGGACCTGTTGAAATTCCAGAGGAGGATAAATAATGAAACAAGCCAGTATCTATCTTTATGACTATTTTGCCGGTACACTTACCGAAGACGAAAGTGGTTTTACCTTCACGTATGATACTGATTTTCTTGAATCAGATTATGCCGAAGCCATTAGTCTCACGCTACCACTCACCAGTCAACCGTACAAGGATACAGTCTTGTTTCCTTTCTTCGACGGACTCATCCCCGAGGGATGGTTGTTGGGCATAGCCGAACATAGTTGGAAAATTAATCAGCGCGACCGTATGTCATTGCTGATGGCTTGTTGCAAGGATTGTATCGGAGCTGTCAGTGTCATACCTGAAAATGAAGAATAGGTAAAAGTCATGAGTAAATGTTTATTTTGCTATAAGGAACTCAAAGAAGGGCAAACTGATTATCATCCAGCTTGTGCACGGAAGTTTTTTGGCACGAAAGATGTGCCCCAATTACCTTATGTAAGGACTCAGATCAAGGATCTGGCAAAGGAAGTGGTGCGAAGTCAAACCACACTGACAGGGGTACAGGCAAAACTGTCTTTGGATATAGACAAAGGCGGCAAAAATGAACCCGACCGGTTCACTATTGTAGGACTTTGGGGTAAATATATCCTGAAACCGCAAACAGACGCTTATCGTTCTCTGCCTGAACTGGAAGACCTGACCATGCACCTCGCTGAAGCTGCAAAAATCAGTGTTGTTCCACATAGTCTGATACGATTCAAGGATGGCGAACTATGTTATATCACACGTCGTATAGACCGTGACAACAATGGAGGCAAAATTGCGATGGAAGATATGTGCCAGTTATCCGAACGACTCACTGAGTATAAGTACAAAGGTTCTTATGAACAGATAGCCAAACTTATCAACAAGTACTCCACGACACCCAAACTCGACCTGACCAACTATTGGGAAGTGGTCGTTTTTTCTTGGATTACAGGAAATTCGGATATGCATCTTAAAAATTTCTCACTATACCAGATGGCCCAAGGAGAACATACACTCACACCGGCTTATGATATGCTTTCTACCGTCCTTGTCATGCCCGAAGACACAGAAGAGATGGCACTTACACTCAATGGAAAGAAAAGGAAAATTACGAAGAGTGACTTCATCAAATCTATAACGAACTCAGGTATCGGCGAAAAAGTCATCGATAATATCTCAAAGAAATTCGGTCATACCGTGCCCAAATGGTTTGAACTGATAGACAATTCCTTTCTACCTACCGATATGCAAAAACAATACAAGAACCTAATATTGAGAAGACTAATATTACTGAAATGATTTAAAAAACAATGGGAATGGAAACATAATAATAATGTAACACCTTAATAACATGAAAGTAAAAAAAATCATTCTGTCGTTTTTAATATTGGGTTCTGTCTATAACATGACAGCTCAGCAGTACAAATACCCTTTCCTGAATCCGCGACTGGATACTGAAAAAAGAGTGAGCAACCTTATTTCTCTTCTTACTTATGAAGAGAAGATCAATATGTTTTCAGGAGCCGGCATACAACGGTTCGGTATTAGATCGGCTGGAGGGACGGAAGCTATTCATGGCATCGTGCAAGGAGGTCCGGCATGGAGTCAGAATATCAAGGACCAGGTGACGACAATCTTCCCGCAAGGATATGGTTTGGGAGAAACATGGGATCCGGAACTCATCCATCAGGTAGGAAGTACGATGGCTTACGAAGCCCGATACCTGTTTCAGAGTCCAAAATATCAGCGATGCGCATTGATTCTATGGGCACCGAATGCAGATATGGGGCGCGATATCAGATGGGGACGTACAGAAGAATGTTATGGAGAAGACCCGTTCCTTACCGGTTCACTGACAGTAGCTATGGTAAAAGGTATACAAGGCGACAACGCCAAATACTGGAAGGGAGCTTCACTGATGAAACATTTTCTCGCCAACAGCAATGAATCCGGCAGAGCTGAAACATCGTCCGATTTCGACAGTGCCATTTTCAACGAGTATTATGCATACTCTTTCCGTCGGGGAATACAGGATGGTGGCAGCAATGCTATTATGACGGCATACAATTCTTATAATGGTATCGCATGCACAACACATCCCATACTACGTGATATTCTCATGAAGCAATGGGGATTCAATGGTATCATCACTACTGACGGAGGCGCTTTTCAACAGTTGAAGAATGTCAAGCACTTGTACGACAGTCATGAAGAGGCTGCACAGGCTTGTATCAAGGCCGGTACTACCCGATTCCTTGACAACTATAAATCCTATCTTAAGAATGCTGTCAGTAAAGGATTAATCAAAGAAAAGGAATTAGATGAGAATATCAAAGGTAATCTACGTGTGATGGTCAAGCTGGGGTTACTTGACGATTCGGATGATAATCCGTATAAGAATATCGGTATAAAAGACACAATCGACCCCTGGACAAAACAGGACACCAAAGATTTCGTCAGACTTGTCGCAGATAAGTCGGTAGTCCTTCTGAAGAATGACAACCATCTGTTACCTTTAGACCAAAAGACGATAAAAAAGATTGCCGTTATCGGCAACCGCGCAGATGTCATATTAGAAGACTGGTATTGCGGTACTCTTCCTTATAAGATAACACCTCTGGACGGTATCAAAGAGATTGCAGATAAGAATGGCATCGAGGTCAAGTTTGTCAGAGATGACAAACAAGGACTGGCAGAGAAAGCTGCAGCTTGGGCAGATGTGACAATTGTATGTGTGGGTAATGATCCCACGGGAAGTCCTGATTGGGGAAAAGCACCTTGGTCCAAGACCACTCTTGCCAGTGATGGACGTGAGGATGTAGACCGCACATCGTTACAATTGGACCAGGAAGACTTGATAAGACTCGTCTATAAGGCGAATCCTAAAACGATAACCGTCCTGATCAGCAGTTTTCCTTATGCTATCAACTGGACCCAGGAGCATGTTCCATCCATCCTTCATGTCACTCAGTCGTGCCAGGAACTTGGTCACGCTGTAGCTGATGTGCTGTTCGGTCAGTATAATCCGGCCGGACGTACCACACAGACATGGGTAAGCAGTATAGACCAACTGCCCGACATGATGGATTATAACATCCGCCATGGCAGAACATATATGTATTTCAAGGGTAAACCTTTATATACTTTCGGACACGGACTCAGTTATACGAGTTTCGACTACACTAATATATCAACCGACAAGGATATTCTTCATCAGGGTGATAAGATAGATGTCAATATCACCGTCAGGAATAGCGGTAATATGGATGGTGAAGAAGTGGTACAGGTATATGCCAAACTACCAGGTGATGATGCGATAAAAAGATTACGAGGATTCTGTCGCACGAATATAACCAAGGGAGATAGTAAAACCGTCAAAATAATGCTCGACTCTAAAGACCTTGCTTTATGGAATATCAAAGACAACAGATTTGAAATGCCGACAGGGACTGTCACTCTTCAGGTCGGTCCTTCGTCAGATCTTATCAAATTAGAAAAAAATATACTCATTAAATAATTAAACTATGGAAGTAGGACAAAAGTTGCCGGAAATCCTTGGCAAAGACCAAGATGGCAAAGAATGGAAATTAAGTGATTTTACTGGTAAGAAACTTGTGCTATATGTATATCCCAAAGACAGCACACCGGGATGTACGAACGAAGCTTGCAATTTGCGGGATAACTATCATACGTTTCTCAAACAAGGTTATGCCGTCATAGGAGTAAGCATACAAGATGAGAAGTCTCATAAGAAGTTTATTGAGAAATATTCACTTCCTTTTCCTCTCATCGCCGATACAGAAAGACGTCTTGTCGAGGAACTCGGTGTATATGGTGAGAAGAAAATGTACGGTAAGGTTACGATGGGAACATTCAGAACAACATTCATCACCGATGAGAACGGAATAATAACCCGGATTATCGGTTCTAAAGAAATCAAAGTAAAAGAACATTCTGAACAAATTCTCAAATAAGAAAGAAAGAGTCCGTAGATAAAATATCTACGGACTCTTTCTTATAAAACCTAATTAAATTTTTAATTGATTTCTAATTTTTTCTTTAAATTTTTCGCAAGCGCATTTTTATTAAGGAACAGATACGTTGTATTATCCTTGATGTAATTATAACTCATATACCATGTGCCTTGATAATCACCCGTCTTACCCCATGAATTTTTGACCATATAATACTTCCTGCCGTTCTGGTCTTTTGCGATACCGTATATCAGCATCACATGGTCGTAACTGGCATCCCAACTGTCGAAGCGTTGCTGTCTGGTTTCCTGTGTAGGTACTCTCTCTGGGGAACCGGCGCCTAATGATTTCACAATGCTATCCTGAGATGCGCCTGACAGTTTAAGCCATCTGGCAGCATCCGTTCCTGTAAGATCACCTACTTTTTTCACATCATAGTCTATTGCAAGTCCGCTGCGTGTGAATCCCATCTCACTTACATCACCACCCCACGCTACGTTATATCCAGACATGATCGCATCATCCAGTGCATTCATCATTTCATCCACAGGAATATTATAACTCGGTTTATGACGCCACTTATACAACGCTTCAATGACAAACGGTTCATAAAAAGGATGATGCGTAAAACTCGTCATACTGACGTAGTCTTTCATATCCAGTCCCAGGCTGGCCGCAAATGATTTAGGAGTATAAGTCTTCCCCTCATAGACAAATGATTCCGGGCATTTTCCCAAATAGGCGTCCAGGATACCCTGATATCCCACACGCCACTGCGGTGTTATGGTCTTTTCCTTGTTTTTGGCTACACCGTCTATATAAGGTTCCAATATACTGAAGAACTCATTGAAGTTGGCTAGTGAATCACCGACCATAGAACCAGGTGCAGCCATAGCCGTCTCAGGACATATTCCATCATTTTTAATGATATCAAGAACATCATCCGATGAGCCACCTTCTGTAAAATCGCCATGTCCGTGCATTCTTACATATTGTTCAGCACAATCCATATAGTCCTTGTTGGCTACAAACATCTCACTCAGATCATACGTTTTTCCTGTCTTGCGTAATATTTCACTCTCGAAATATCCCACGGTAGCATAATCCCAACATGTACCGCTGCGATTCTGATTTTTGACACTTGTGATTGCGTTTTTATGTATAGTCGTAAAAACGATATCACCTTTATTTGATTTAACGTTCTGTGCGTCTGTCACCATACAGGCAAGCAAGGCAACAGACAATAATGATATTATTTTCATAAATAAATATTTGATATCAGTCTTTCAAAGAATAAGTAATCGTAGTAACCACCCTTATTTCCTTGATATTAGGAGTATTCGCATCGCGGTCTTCTATAGAAAACTGTCCCTGGTCTGCACTTATAATCTTATTGAGTTTGCTATTGCTATTCTCAGCAAATTGTCCAGCCGTCTTCTCTGCATTCTTGATCGCCTCCTGCATCATTTTCGGTTTCATCTTATTGAACGAAACGAACTCGTATTTCACGGGGTTATCATAACCGCCGTCAACTATAGCGATACCTTCTTTAAGCAATTCCCCCTGACGGGATATAATATTACGCACCAGTTTTACATTACGGGAAGTTACCGTTATAATCGAAGTGATATTATATCTATATGAATGTTGATTAGAAGAATACTGTTCTGCATTGAGGTCTATGACCTTAGGCGCATTTATTGTGAGTTCACTCTTCTTTATACCATTTTTAAGGAGGAACGCCTTTATTTTACCTTGCGTTGCCGCTATGCGTGAGTAAAGTTCGGGCAGATTGTCTCCCAGTTCCTTGTACGCCACAGGCCATGTTACCTTGTCGGCTTCCACCTCTTTTTCAGCCAGTCCCTTCACTTCTACCTTACGGTCTTTATTTGCAAAATTGTCTATACCCCCCTTTATGGCAAATCCTAGTATGATAATGCCAATGGCAATCACTACCGATGAAATAATCATTCTGTCTTTCATACTGCATTTATATTTATATGATTTATTAACCGCAAAGATACGCATTATAATTGTATAAAAAAAGAATTTCTAATGTAAAAGCGACATGGAATGTTTAATTATTCATTTAGAGTGCCTCCCGACAATTCTGAAAAGGTTACCGACCACGATGCTGAAAGCCATTGTTACCGTCACACCTATTGTTGAAGCTGCTAATATTGACCAATACCCTTTCAAAACGGGAAAATGATATTCCGCCAGAGGTGCATGCACGAAATGAGGAGCAGATGGAATTATATGAAACTGACTTACTATTCCCTCAAAAGCATCCGGACATGCTGAAGCAAAGGGGGCAGCCAATAATGCAGATATCAATATTAAACTGTAAAACGACCATGAAGAATGATTCCGGCTCATCGGGTAATCTGTCTTGAACAGATGGAATAACAGACAGGTTGAGATACCTTCCACGCCAGCTATCGCAATATGATTTGTCACCAGTACGCGGACTATTGACGGATTTGAATATCCACTGACAAGCATTTCTATACATACGGCCAATACTGCCAACAATATAGAAGACACCCCTGCTACAAATAGAGACAGATCGTGACCATATTTACGCAAAAGTGCATAATAAATTATTCCACCTATTCCTGCTCCGATCAGACTCATATTCGTTATGTTAGCACCAAGCATCAATATTCCGCCGTCTGCGAACAACAGTGTCTGCATAAGCAGTACAATCGACATACTCAGTATGCCCAATGGTATACCCAACAAGGACGCTGCCAGCACACCACCCACGATATGACCGGACAGTCCGCCACCCAATGGGTAGTTTAACATCTGTAAAGCAAATATGGTAGCACTTACTTGTGCGAATCCTGATACAGACGGATGTTCGTCCTTCTTGTTTAAAATGATCAACGAAGTAACAATTCCTCCGATGGCTATTGCTGCCGTTATCGGGCAAATGCCGCCATGTAGCATTTCTGATGGTATGTGCATAATTTAATTGATTTATATTTTTTACAAATAATATTCCAACGGTTGTTGTGATATCGAATAGAGTTCATTATAGATACGATCTCGGATATCATTGAAAATACTCGAATTACGGACTGCAGGATGCGGAAGGTCCACATTGATTATCTTCTGGATACGTCCAGGATCGGTCGACATGATTACAATACGGTCGGCCAGATACACCGCCTCATCTATATCATGGGTGACAAAGACGACGGTCTTGTTCTGCCGCTTTACGATATGAAGCAAGTCGTCTTGCAGTTTGGTCCTGGTTATAGGATCGAGTGCCCCGAATGGTTCATCCATAAAAAGGATACTAGGATTAACGGCTAGTCCGCGAGCTATCGCCACCCGCTGCTGTTGTCCGCCGGACAACTGGCACGGAAATCTTCTGGCATAATCTTTCAAACCTACCAGTTCCGTATATATCCTCGCTGTCTCTATCCGCTCCTGTTTAGAGACTCCTTTCTTTTCCAGTCCCAGTTCTACATTTTTTTCCACCGTTCGCCATGGCAGTAGACCATAGTTTTGGAATATCATAATATTCTTGGTTGACGGTGCTGCGACCTCCGTGCCGTCTATCTTTACTGTGCCGTCTGTCGGTTTCTCAAATCCAGCCAAAATATTGAGCAGTGTGGATTTCCCACAACCGGAGAATCCCAATATGCAGACAAACTCACCTTTTTCTATATTCAGAGACACTCTGTCTATGGCTGTCTTCATCTCATCCCTGCCATGATTACGGGATACGAATTGTTTTGTAACGTTATTTACTTCTATATACATGCTATTAATGATTAATTGACATTACCCCAAAACCTTAATATTCTCCTCTCAAACTTGCCTATCAACAGATCAAGTAGAAAACCGATGATACCGATCACAAGCATGGTGGCTAGCAATTGGTCTGTACGCATATTGTTGCGAGCATCGATTATCATGTACCCCAAACCTGATTGAGTACCGACCATCTCGCCCGATACCAGAAAGATCCATGATGTACCTAAAGCGATATGCAGACTATTGGCTATCTGTGGAAATATGGCAGGTATGATAATTTTGAAAACCGAACACACCCTACCGATACCGTAGTTGTGTGCCACTTTCAGATAGACGGTGTCTACGCCATGAACTGCAGAAGCTGTCGTCAGCAATACGGGAAAGAATCCGGCCAGAAATATAATAACGATGGCCGGAATGTCTCCAATTCCCAATAGAAGGACGACAAACGGCATCCATGCCACTGGTGCTATCGGTCGAATCAGTTGAATAACCGGATAACTATATCTGAACAACGGACTGAATAAGCCGAGCAACAGTCCCAGACCAATACCAGCCAATACTGCCGACAGATATCCTATGATAAAACGGAATATACTGGCGACGACACCTCTTACCAATGTACCGTCCAATGTCAACTCGCCTAATGCTTTCACCACACTCAGAGGCGACGGCAGAAGGCTCTCGTTCAGGTGCAGCCCCGACACTAACAGTTGCCATAGGATGACTACTCCTAGAAACGAAACGACAGTGTAATATATAGATTTCAAAGTACTGTTCATCATTTCAAGTTTTGTTTTACGAATTGTTCATACGAAGGTGGGGTCTTTGCTATATCATACGCCTTGATCTTAGATATCAGATCGTTGTATGCACTCTTAGAAATCGACAGATCTGAATAGTCGATCCACCTTAACGACTGTTCAAGTACATGGTCATCCTGTTGAATGATGGATTTCAGGTCATGCAAAGCCAGTTGATGGTCTTTCAACCGTTTACCAGCCTTCTCATAAACTTGCACGAATCTTTCAGCAAGCGCCTGATGTGTCTTGATAAAATCGTCATTCAGTACAAGACCGCAACAGATTGAATTCTTCCAAAGTTGATTCGACTGGTACAATACATGTCCCTTACCTGATGCCACACCTATCGAACCAAACGGTTCTGCCACACAATATCCACTGATACGGTTACTTGCCAGTGCCGACGGCATCTCCGACGGAGCCAATTCCACTATGTTTACATCCGACAACTTGAGATGATTTTTCAACAACAGATCCCTCAACAGTATATAATGTGATGAACTGCGATGGGGAATAGCGAAACTCTTTCCTCTCATATCTTCTGCACGATGTATACCATTGGATACAACCACGATATTACCATCACGGTGGCCCAACGCCACAGCCGTAAGACCGATACCATTCTCCTTCGACTTCATCGCCAGTTCGATCAACACGGAGGCACCGTCCACCCTTCCCGTGTTCAGAGCGTCCAACAGTTCAGGCCACGAACCATACTTCACCAGTTCTATGTTCACCTCTTTATCTTTTGCCGCCTCTATCAGTGGCAACGCATGCGTGATCGGCAGATAAGCGATACGTATCACATCCTTGTCCCGTTTTCTATTACCGCACGACGAAACTGCTGCCGTCAAGATGATCACAATGATCGCCACAAATGAGATACTCTTCATTCTCCCCATAATTTTCTCCTTTTCTCTTTTAAGTCTTTTATTATCCTATTGGCCAGTGCTATATGGTCTACATCCACGATCATCTCCGAGCCAAGCAGTTCTTTGGTGCCCGTCGCCATAAAGTCGGAAACTTTCTGAGATCCCTGTACAGGTGCATACACACTATGATAGGAATTCATTCCCAACAGTCTGAATGCGAGTGCGGCACAGATGCCTTTCTCGTTACTCCATTCGGGAGAGATGAAAGCAAAAGGCAAGTCCTTGATCGGTGTACCGAGTGCACCCGATATGCCATTAAAGAAACCTGACGCGCGGGCATTATCCAGACATTCGCCAAGATGCCAGACAGGAGGCGTATCCTTTAAAAAGCCACGGAGTCTGTCACCTGTCTGTTCCAGTGCCTTTACCGAACAAAATCCCAACTTCAGCAATGCGAAAGAAGCACATCCGTTGGTCAGTATGAGTACATTGTTCTTCAACAGTATCTGGGCCACCTCTACGATAGCCTTCTCATAAACGAGTCGGGGGTTGTTACAGCCGACCAGATTGACAACACCCAGTATGTCACCATTCTTCATACCATCAGCGATTGTACGCAGTCCCCTTTCGAAGTGTTTGCTTGCCCACTCTACCGAGAAGCCCATTTCGGCCTCCACTTCATACTGAGGTATCTTCACAGGAACATCGCGGCGATTGGTAAAACTTTCAATGGCGCGCAGCACGATCTTACGTGCCAGATTCTTAATTTCGCCGATATTCGAATGCTCATGATCAAAACCGTAATGTTCAGCTCCCGGCAGTCGGGCCGAATCACTCGTCGTCACCACCGTCGTCTTAAAGCACCTGGCTACATCCATGATTGTAGGGAACACGTCCTGTACATCCGCCACCCATAAATCCAGGGCACCGGTTCCGAGCACCAGTTCCGAACCGACAGCATTAGATAGTGGAATCACACCACCATAGCGGTACATCGCCGACAGGCCCGAACAGCATATTCCGTAAAACTGTATCCCCTTCGCTCCTTTTTCCTTTGCCATATCAATCATCTCTTCCGAATGTCCGATTGCCACAATCTCACGTATCAACAACGGAGAATGACCATGAACGGCAATATTCACATATTCTATTTTAAGTGCGCCCACATTGATTTTCGATGTACTGCGGTGGGGCAGACCATACAAACTGTCCATCGCTATCGAAGACCCTAGACAGGAAGTCCAAGCAAACGAGACACCCGTCCGAAGCAGTTGAGTCATACAGTTGCGCCAGTCACCGTCCGTTCCCGTCGTGGTACGATGCAGACTTTCAAACACCTCATGATAAGGACTGATAGGTATAATGCCCAGTTTTTCCCAAGTATCCAGTCGTTCTTTCGGGGCGAAAGAATATAAAGTGCGATGCTTGCCGGGTACTGTACGTGATAAATCTTCAAGCAGAATGTCAGCCACTTCGACAGCCAACTGGTTCAGCGTCTTTCCTTCCGTGTCGATACCATAAGTTTTGCACACTGCACGTATTTTCTCCTCACCGTCAATAGCAATAGGCGCCTTGCCCTCACCAGCATATTTCAGAGCCAGCATACTTGCCCTACCCCTCGCACCATGACCGGCAGTACCAGCAGCCACAGCACGTACCATATTTCTGGCGACAATCAAATCGGCATCGGCACCACAGACACCACGCGGAGCCTTCTTCGAAATATGACACGGCCCCATACAACAGTTCTTACAACATACGCCCGCCATACCGAAAGCACACTGCGGCTGTTGCCGGTCAAAACGGTCGAAAACCGTTTCCAGTCCCTTCTCCTGCATATTGAGAAGCATCTCCCGCACGGCAGGGTCAGGAGTCTGCTCTATCACTTTCTGCTTATTCGGGAAAGTTTTACGATACTCATTAATAGCAGCAATATAATCGGTAACACCCCCGTGTACATGTGGGTGCGCATGATCATGCCCGTGTATCTCATGTACTTTTTCATCGTCATGCTGATGTTCCTCACTGAAAGCATGCTTGTAACTGTGTTCTAAATCTGAATGTGGACTCATCTTTGTTATTTTTAATGATTTAATTATTTATTTCTTGTGCAAAGGTACAGGTAATCCGCGAAGCATAAAATAGCACAAAAATGCTATTTATCGTACCCATATTGTGGTATTTGGGAATAAAAATGAAATAAAAAAATAAATAAAACGGGAAAAAGTTTGCAGGTTAAAATAATAATCGTACCTTTGACACCGCTGAACATAAGAGTTCGTATTGAGTTTTCCTTTTGAGGTCGTCATTATCAATTCCGGTGTTTTAGTATTAGACAAATAACATTTATAAAATTTTTTAAAGTAAAGTATGAACATTTATGTTGCACATTTGAGCTGGGACACTACAGGTGACAGCTTGCAGAATCTATTTTCACAATTTGGTGAAGTAACATCAGCTAGAATCATTACAGACCGTGAGTCTGGTCGTTCTCGTGGTTTCGGTTTCGTAGACATGACAAATGACGAAGAAGGTCAGAAAGCTATCGACGCTCTTAACGAGACAGAATTTGAAGGACGCACAATCAACGTCAGCGTTGCTCGCCCTAGAGAAGAAAGACGTCCTAACAACTACGGTAACCGTGGTGGTGGTTATGGAAACAACGGTGGTGGTTACGATCGTAGAAGATATTAATCCACACACTTCTAGAAATATTAAGGACTTCTCTTTCGGGAAGTCCTTATTTTTTTTACTTTGTCATATAACCTGAATTCTGAACGAGATTGCTATTTAATGATATGACATTGGCTGGAATAGGAAACACAGTGGTATATCCATTCGATTCACCCGACAACTGCGGTCTGTCCGTATAGGCACGGGTATATTCACCGAAACGTATCAGATCTTGTCTTCGCCATCCTTCCCAAGCAAATTCCAACTGTCTTTCTGCCAAGATATTGTGCAGAGTAGCTTTCCTATCGGTCATCCCCGCCCTGCGTCTTATTCTGTTCAGATAAGCGTCACCATTTTCTCCGTTGCGGACCATGGCTTCACATCTCATCAGCAGCACATCTGCAAATCTGAACAATACGATATCATTATCCATCAACTTTCCATCCTTCGTAGCCGTCTTGTCTACGGCATATTTTTTCATTCTTGCTCCGGCTGTCTGCATCGTAGATGTTCCACTTAGGTCAAGTTTAACATCCCAAGGCGTATAAACAAGATTTTCTCCTGTTGATAATTTTACGATATTCCCAGATAAGTCAGTCACCGTTCCTGCATAATAACTTTTTGCGAAGCGGGTATCCACTGTATCGGTGTCATAACCGAATGTCTTCAGCGCTTCGATTGTCGCACAAGAACCGTTCTCGGCTGTAAAACCGTAAGCGGCCGCATGTTTGTAATGATAAGTACGGAATAGGTTCTGCATCTGGTTGGTAAAGAGGTTCTTGTCCATTGGTATTACAAAGATATTCTCGCATGAATTCTCATTGTATACTGCAAAGTTGGAACTGAAATCCGATTCCAGATTGTAACCGAGACTTGAAATCGAATCACAATAGACTTCCACAGTCTGCCATGCATTCAGTTTGTTGCCGTTTACGGTGAAATAGATACTGTTACCTGAAGGTTTACTGCTGTCGGTCCAATCGTCGTCCGAATAAATCTCTGCGTTAAGAGCTAATTTGGCCAACAGAAAGAATGCCACAGAACGTGTGACGCGTCCATAATAGTCACCTAGTTTTACACTGTTCTCTGTTGACAACAGAGGATATACATCCTGCAATTCCGATACGATATAATTATATACCGTGCTTCTGCTGCTTTGTTTTACAGAGTTCATGGATGTAGAAGTAGAGAGGACAAGTGGCACATTGCCAAACAGATCCATCAGATAATAATAATACATAGCTCTGAAAGCCCTGACTTCCGCCTTATATGCCGCTAGTTGCGATGATGTAAGCAACGATGAATGTTCATCCAGTTTTTCCAGAGAACGGTTACTCAGCGCTATTACCTTATATAGATAATTCCATGTATTATTCAGGGC
>NZ_CALMHT010000023.1 GCF_937863835.1 uncultured Prevotella sp. | reverse complement strand
ATTTTCTCCTCTCCCAGATTTTTTTTGCTTTTGCCTCCACCCTCCACTGACAAAATATCTATCTATACTACTTTTCAATTATATACTATAGTCCACTTTCCTATTTCCCTGATTTCCTACGATTGCATTCACGGCAGAGCATTTGGCAGTGTCAGGAAAATAATGTGAACAGCAATTTTTTAAACTTTTTGCTGTTCACAAACAGCATTATCTTTGATTTTTTGCTGTTTTTTAAAAGCAAATGATTATCTTTGCAGAAGATTTAGCTGCATTCGGCAATTTGAAAACAAGTTTTCATTGCGCTCGTTTGCAAAATCTTTGCAGAAAATTTGGATAATATAGAAAAATTTGTGATGTATGGAAACTCTATTCGCAAAACAGGACAGGCTTCTTGACAGAACGCAGACCAGTCTCGTTCGTCATCAGATGCAGGAAATTAACTGGAACGCTCGGCTGTTGGCCATTCGCGGAGCAAGAGGTGTGGGTAAGTCAACGCTCATGCTCCAGTACATAAAAACACATTATGCTCAGTATTCCCGCGAGGTGCTATACTGCACACTTGACTCCATTTATTTCGCCAACCACAACCTTTTGGAACTTGCAGATACCTTCTACAAATATGGTGGACGGCATCTGTTCCTTGACGAGGTGCATAAGTATAAGAAGTGGAGCAGCGAGGTAAAGGAAATCTATGACATGTACCCAGACATGCGTGTGGTGATAAGCGGTTCATCGCTGTTGAAGATTCTGACTGGCGATGCAGACCTGTCTCGTCGCTGTGTGCCTTACGCCATGCAGGGGTTGTCATTCCGTGAATACCTCCAGTTTTACAAGGGTATCAATATTGAACCTGTGAAATTAGAAGATGTGTTATCACACCCAGAAGGAATTTGTTCTCTGGTGAATACGGAATGTCAGCCACTGCCATTGTTCAAGGATTACCTAAAATACGGATATTTCCCGTTCAATTTGGAAAACAACATCGATTACTACACGCAGATGGAACAGGTGGTCAACTATGTCGTGGAAACGGAACTTCCATCAGAATGTAGCGTGGATGTGGCAAACGTCAGGAAGATAAAGGCATTGATAGGTATCTTAGCAACTACAATTCCTTTTGAAGTGGACATTTCCAAATTATCATCAATGATTGAGGCACATAGGAATACGGTTATAGAATATCTGTCACATCTGAATCGGGCACGAGTCCTCAATCTGCTGTACTCACAAATATCAACGGTGAAGAAGATGCAAAAGCCGGACAAGATTTATCTGGAGAATCCGAACCTTATCTATGCATTGGCATCCGATGATGTTAAGATAGGGACGGTAAGGGAAACATTTGTTGTCAATCAACTTTCATACGGTCATACAGTAGAGTATGGCAAAACGGCTGGCGATTTTAAAGTTGACGGTCGCCATACTTTCGAAGTAGGTGGCAAGAGTAAGACTTACGAACAGATAGCAGGTATTCCTGATTCCTACATCCTTGCGGATGACATGGAGACTCCCTTCGGACATAAACTCCCTATCTGGGTTATGGGATTCCTGTATTGATAATTTTTGTTGGTTCTGGATGGATGAAAATCATGCACACAAAAGGAAAAACGAGCAAAATCACAGAAAAGTTAGTCGTCTTTCAGAAAATCGACGATACTCCCCTTTTTGTCCTGACGGTCTGTACAGAGATGAAACGGCATCCGCTACCCTTATTCACGGATGCCGTTCCGGTCTTCAATTGGCTGCCACCGCAATACCTGTTACCAGTCCCGCTATGGCGCTCAGTACAGTGAAGGTTACCAATCTTAGGCAACTACGGTTAGGCACCTGTCTTTTTTGTATTCAGAAATACTGAATCGGCTCAAAATTACATGTTTTTTATTTACTGCTCATTTCGAACCGAAAGATCACTCATCAAGATATCTCAGAATGATATCTGCATCTATTTCCATTTTGGAGAAAGCAAACATCTTTTTACCTAAATCCTTCATAGAAGCTCCGATATGATAAACGTCTTTCTTATCGATAATAAGGAAGCGGTCGTGAATCCGGGGCCTTGACACGACCGACACTGGCGTATACTGCCTATTAAACTTTTCAATGTCAAGTTGCAACTGTTTGGATACCTGAAGGGTGACGATTTTTGCCGAAACGCCGAGTGACCGTTTGGCTAACATCATAAGGACACTCTCGTCCACATAGTTATCGATCAGTACCAATGATTTCACAGCCGACTTGATAAGCTTTGTAGCAAACTCATAAGCATCGAATACCTGACCGTCAAAGAAAATGCCCTCCACAGGGGGCAATGAGGTACGGACGAAAAAGTCTATTTTGTTTTCGGTATTGGTCACACGCTGTTCGAGTTTCTCTATACGGTTATGGATGGAATATCCTTTCAGGAGGTATTCTTTCAATACACGATTCGCCCATTGCCTGAAAAGTGTCGCATTGATACTGTTTACACGATAACCTACTGATAGTATGGCATCCAAATTGTAGAATTTTGTCTTATATCTCTGCAATCCTTCATTACCCATGTGTTCCAAAATGGAACAGGTGCTATTCTTATCCAATTCGCCACTTTTGTAAATATTGGCTAGGTGTTTTGTTATGGCAGGTCTTTGCGTCCCAAACAATTCAGCTATCTGCTGCTGTGTCAGCCAGACAGTTTCATTCTCCAAAACAACATCAAGTGCTATTGATTCGTCTGGATGATACAGTA
>NZ_CALMHT010000022.1 GCF_937863835.1 uncultured Prevotella sp. | reverse complement strand
GCAACCGTTGTTGCCGATCATTAACCTATTAGTTGTCAACGGTTTATGAAGTCCCGTGACGTTGTGACGTTTATTTTTCTTTTTTTCTATTCTGAGCTGGGATTTCCATCCCCAAGGCCTCAAATTGAGGACTGCCTTGTCAGATGAAAACCGACTCAGTATCATATAAAAGCTCATTCAAAAGTTGTAGAAGCAACAAGTATGAGCTTGCAATATTTCTAATTGCAAAGGTAATAAATAATATTCAGATATGAAAGAAAGGGAAACAGTTTTTTTAATTTATTACTTTTCGGTATAACCGATGCTGGTAACACAGCCGCCCGCAAAGGAAATGATTTCCTTGCGGGCGGCAGATTGTATTGATATCATGTTGTCGCCAAGGGTGGCGGCAGACGATATTATAGTCAACCAAATAAAATAGAGACACGAATTTATTACATGTTTTCCTGCGTTCATGTTTGACTTTATTTCTTTGTACAAGTAAAGATTGGCAAAAACGAACGCAGGAAATGTTTCATTCTCAACTGTTGAAAACAGATTTGAAATTAGCAAAAGTAATCCTTTTATTTAAATATCCAAAACGAAGAAGATACAACTTAACGAACTTTATATATTAGCTAACTGAACAAATCGTTCAGGGCTTCGCTCATGCTAGGATGCGTAAAGATGAAATCACGGAGGAACGTGCTGTCCATTCCTGCTTTCATAGCAGCAGTTACAATGTTGATTACTTCACTGGCATCGGGCGCGAACAAAGTGCATCCCAGAATCTGTCTGCTGTCTTTGTCGATAATAGCCTTGAGCATACCTTCTGTTTCTCCCAGCGTTTTGGCACGAGGTATAGCCATAACGGGCAACTTCTTGACAATGACATCCATATCTTTGCTGCGGGCTTCGTCTTCGCTGATGCCGACACGGGCAAGCGGTGGGTCGATAAATACGGAATAAGCTACAGGACCGCGGTTGCTGAGTGTGCGCTGACCTTCACCGAAGAGGTCATCACGGATGATGCGGAAGTCGTCGAGTGAGATATAGGTAAACTGCAGTCCGCCTTTGACATCGCCTACGGCACGGATATGAGGATTGGTGGTAATCAACCTGTCGTCTACCTTGATGGCTCCGCGTTCGTCGGTCTCCACTCCCGCGGCACTTAGATTGAGACCGTCTGTAAAGGGGCGTCTGCCTGTGGCCAAGAGGATAGCATCGGATTTGAGAGTGACCGTTTCGCCCGTCTCGCTATTGTCAAAGATTACGGTATTGGCATCAACGGATTTAACTTTCGCATTCATGATAAATCTGACACCTTTCTTCTCGAGCGTATCCTTTACACAGTCGGCGATATCCCGGTCTTCCCGACCGATGAGTATTGGATAACTTTCCAGTACGGTGACCTGGGAACCGAAAGACGCGTACATCGAGGCAAACTCCAGTCCGATGTATCCGCCACCGATGATAATCAGTTGACGGGGTAGACTGGTGAGATTCATAATAGAGGTACTGGTATGTATGTAAGGATTGTCTCCGATGCCTGGTATTGGCGGAATGACGGTCTCCGAACCGGTGTTGATAATGATATTGCCTGATTGCAGCAATGTACTGCCATCAGTGCCGGTCACGCATACGGTGTCGTCAGACATGAACGAGCCTTTGCCGTGGAACACCTTAATATGAGGATTGTCTGCCAGAAGATGATAATTCTTGTTTCTCAATGCCTCTATTACATTCTCTTTGGTCTTGATGGCGTTGCGGTAAAATACAGCACGTTCGTCAAAACCGGCATTACTGTTTGTCGAAGCCATCTTGGCCTGATGCACGAGCGTCTTGGTTGGTATGCAACCGATGTTGATACAGGTGCCACCGTACATTTTGTCAGACTGTTCAATGACGGCAACTTCCATTTCTCTCTTGGCAAATTCGGTGGCTAATGTCTTTCCTGCCTTCCCGAAACCGATAATGATCGCATCAAATTTATCCATATTCGTTTTCATTTAATATTATGGGTGCGAAGATACGATAATTTTCTGTATGTAACGATAGCATAAAAGCGGAAATTGTTGTCAATACTTCCCGAAATGTATTTTGCCCAAACGCATAAAAACGTTAAATACAAAAAACAGTGACCGCCGTATCTGATAAATTTATAATTTTGCATCCGCAATGAGGATAGCAAGGAAAAGACAGATTGCGGCAAGGATACTGTTGTCGATATTCATACCGATGATGGTGATGATGTATACGCATGTGCATCAGGCGGAACCTGTAGACAGCAGCGTATGCACCCTTTGTATGCATCACGTACATCATGCTGGACACCTGTCGGCACAGGGTACAACGGTGCACGACTGTCTGGTATGCCAGTTGATCAGTATGCCTTTCGTCTTACCTGTACTTGCTATTCTTGCTTCTACCATATTATTAACCGTCAGGATGCACAGACAGTCGGCGACGTGTGTGCCGATATCGCGCATCTTCATCCAATCTCCTAGGGCACCTCCTGTATTTCTGTAGTCATCGTGATTATCAATTTTTTAGAGTGATAACTTGAAATACAGAATGAAACAAATATTATATATCATTATTTTGATGGTATGCTTCGGCATGTCATCGTATGCCGATACGGCAAATAAGAAGGCGTCTTTGTCGGGTAAGATTACAGACAAGGTGGACGGCAGCGCCCTGATCGGCGTGAGTGTGTATTTCCCCGAACTGAAAACGGGGACAGTGACGAACGAAAAGGGTGAATACCTGATAGGCGGTCTGCCTGCCGTCAGTACGACGGTGCAGGTGAGTTATGTGGGGCATCAGACAATCGTGAACAGTGTGGACCTGCAACGCACGGGCAGCATGGATTTCGTGATGAACGAGAGTAACGCCATGATCAATGAGGTGGTGGTGACGGGATTGACGGGCAGTGCACTGATGAAAAATTCGGCTTCGCCCGTCACGATCGTGTCGCCCAGTGAACTGGTGCGGCAGTCTTCGACCAATATCATTGATGCAATAGCTAACCAACCGGGAATCTCTCAGATTACGACTGGTGCCGGCATCTCCAAACCTGTGATTCGTGGATTGGGTTACAATCGCATAGCTGTGGTGAACGACGGTGTGCGTCAGGAAGGACAGCAGTGGGGTGATGAACACGGTATAGAAGTGGACCCGCAGACCGTGCACTCGGTAGAGATACTGAAAGGTCCGGCTTCGCTGATGTACGGGTCGGACGCCATGGCAGGGGTGGTGATATTCCGCGAGATGCCTACACTGCCTGTAGGACAAATCAAGGCAGATGTGATGTCGGAATATCAGACGAACAACGGACTGTTTGCGTATTCTCTGACTATGGCGGGCAACAATGGAGGAATGGTATGGAACTGGCGTTACAGTGATAAGATGGCGCACGACTATACGGACAAAATAGACGGATATGTGTACGGTTCGCGTTTCAGAGAGCGTGCCGCTTCGGGGATGATAGGTGTGAACCGCAGTTGGGGGTATTCGCACCTGACGATGGATGTGTATCATCTGACACCCGGAATCATAGAGGGTGAGGGAGTGGACGATTCCCCGAAGAGTTACGGTAAGGGGGTGCCTTATCAACAGGTGTACCATTATAAAGCGGTATGGGACAACTCGATACTCTTCGGCGGAGGCACGGTGAAGGCTACGTTCGCTTATCAGCAGAACAGGCGTAAGGAGTTTGAGGATGAGGAGAATCCCGAACAGTGTGGACTCAACTTTCTCTTACATACGGTAAATTATGATGTACACTATGTGACACCCGAAAACAACGACTGGAAGATAGCGACGGGCGTGAACGGTATGTATCAGAGATCTCTCAACGAGGGTACGGAATACTTGGTGCCAGCTTATCATCTGTTCGATTTCGGTGTGTTCGCCACGGCGGAACGCTCGTTGGGTAAATGGAATCTGAGCGGCGGACTGAGATACGACAACCGCCATCTGCATTCTGAACATCTGGATGAAGACGGTGCGGAACGGTTTGCAGCATTCTCGCGCAGTTTTAACGGCGTGACGGGTAGCCTGGGAGCTGTATACAATGTGACGGATAATCTCAATATGCGTGTGAACCTGTCGCGAGGGTTCCGTGCCCCTAATATCAGTGAACTGGCTTCGAACGGTGTGCATGAGGGAACTGTGAGATACGAACTGGGCAACAGTGGTCTGAAACCGGAAAGCAGTTGGCAGTTGGATATGGGAATCGATTACAATACCCCTGTCGTGTCGACGACGTTGGCGCTCTTCGCCAACCGTATCGAGAATTATATCTTTGCGGAGAAGACGGCGGATGCCAGTGGAAATGCGATTGTCAAAGACGGTGTGCCTGTGTATCAGTTCGTTTCAGGCGATGCCCGGATATTAGGAGGAGAGTTTACCATTGACATACATCCCGTGGAACGGCTGCATTTCGAGAATTCGTTCTCTTATGTCAATTCGGTGCAGTTGAACCAACCCGAGGAATCGAAGTATCTGCCTTTCACACCGGCACCGAGATGGAATGCTGAACTGCGTTACGATCTTGTGCGTGACGGACAATGGTTGAACAATACTTATATGTCGGTGGGTATGGAATGTAATCTGCGACAGGACCATTATTATGCAGCTAACAATACGGAGACAGCCACTCCCTCGTATACGCTGCTGAATGCAGCTGTGGGAACGGACGTCAGAATAAGGAACCGCAAGATCTGTTCGATATATCTTACGGCAAACAATCTCACCGACCGCGCTTATCAGAGTCATCTCAGCAGACTGAAATATACAGGACTGAACCCCGTGACCGGCCGCGAAGGAGTGTATAATATGGGCCGCAATATCGGAATCAAGATTCAGGTACCGATTATCTGATAATGATGGATAGAATTGATTAGTTCCAAATATATTATTGAAAAACAAATAATATATTTGGAACTATCAATCATTTTGTCTATATTTGCCTTTAGAACCTAATATTAACTTTAATATTCGCCACTATGAGTAAAAAATGGTTGGGAATGGCATGCTTACTTGTTGTAACAACTACCATCAGTGCGCAGAAACGTTATGTAGCGCCTTTCCGCGTGACAGATGATTCTACGATTGTGAAAATCGGTTACGCGGACGGAAACAATAAGACGATGTCGGGGTCTGTAGATCAGATAACGGAAGAACACATGAACAAAGGTCTGATGACAAATCCTCTTGACGCTTTAAGCGGTAAGGCCGCTGGTGTAAGTATCAGTAGTCAGGAGGCTATGATAAGTGCCGTGCGCGTACGTGGTACGACATCTCTTACCGGTGGTAATGACCCGTTGGTCATCATAGACGGTGTGTCGTCTGACCTTGCGACACTGAGCACGGTATATCCTGCCGATATCGAGAGTTTTACGATTCTCAAGGATGCTTCCGAAACAGCACAATACGGTTCACGTGGCGCATCGGGTGTCATACAGGTTGCTACAAAGAAAGGAAGGAACGAACAGTTTCATATCAGTTATGATGGTAATATCGGTTGGGAGTCGATCTATAAGAATATCGAGATGCTCAGTGGCAGCGAATTCCGCAGTGCAGCCTCCGCATTAGGTGTGACAATCATTGACAAGGGGTATGATTCCGATTTCCTTCACACGATAACACGCGGCGGGTTCGTGCAGAATCATCATATCGCTTTCGGTGGTGGTACAAAGACAGCCAATTATCGTGCTTCAATCGGTATTATGGATCATAAGACCGTGATACAGAACAACAACTACCGTAACTATATTGCAAAGTTGGATGTAACCCAATTGGCTTTTGATGATCATCTTACGGTAGATCTGGGCGTATTCGGTTCTCTGCAGAAGAACAATTATATTCCATTCACGCAAAAATTGTTTTATTCGGCGGCGGCATTCAACCCTACATATTCTACAGGACTCAATAGTGACGGAGGTTGGGATCAGATACCGGATGCCAGTCAGATCAACAACCCCAGTTCGCTGCTCACGATGAAGGATGATGAGGATAATGGACACTTCAACGTACATCTTCGTATGAACGCAGATCTGGGTCACGGACTTTCGGTGGCGGCGTTCGGTTCCTATTCGTACAATGTGGTAGATCTTTCACAATATTTTCCTACGATAGTGTGGTCGCATGGACAAGCATATCGTGGCGAGGACAAATCTGAGGAATTATTAGGTGATATGACCGTCAGTTATAATCACGACTGGAACAAGCATCATCTGGATGTATTGGGCTTGGCCGAAGTACAAGTACAAACACGTAAAGGGTTCTATACCACAGTTTCTAGTTTCTCGACAGACGAATTCGGATACGATAATCTGGCAGCAGGTGCCGTGAGAGCATGGGATGGGACCGGATCTTATTTTGAAAATCCGCACATGGAATCGTTTTTGGCTCGTGCCAATTATGTATATGACAATAGATACACCCTGACGGTCAATGCCCGTACAGACGCATCTTCGAAGGTGGGAAAGAATAACAGATGGGGTTTCTTCCCTTCAGTATCGGGAGCGTGGATGATCAGTAATGAGAAATTTATGAAAGACATCACATGGATCAGTAATATGAAACTCCGTGTAGGTTATGGACTGTCGGGTAATCTCGGTGGTATAGATTCATATAATAGTCAGCAGTATGTAAAACCGAATGGGATTATTTCTGTCAATGGTTCCCCTACAGTCACTCTCGGTATCATCAGAAATGCCAATCCCGACCTGAAATGGGAAGTGAAAAAGACATTTAATGTCGGTCTCGAAATGGCGACGTGGAACAACCGTGTCGTTTTTACCGCTGATTATTATACATCCAAGACCACGGATATGCTGTATATGTATGATGTGAGCGTTCCTCCTTATACATATAACAAACTGCTAGCCAATCTTGGTTCGATGCGCAATAGTGGTTTGGAGTTGGGTGTTGGGGTCACTCCTGTCAAGACAAAGGATATGGAACTGAATATCAATATGAATATAGCCTTTGTCAAGAATAAATTGATTTCGCTCAGCGGTTATTATAACGGTGATTATCTGACTGCCCCTGATATTACGGCTATTGCCGGACTGAATGGTGCCGGTTTCCACGGTGGCAATAACAATATCGTATATCAGATTGTGGGAGAGAGTCTGGGTGTGTTCTACCTGCCCCACTGTACAGGACTGACCAAAAATAGCGACGGCAGTTATAGTTATGCCATTGCCGACTTGGACCATGACGGAACTGAGAATCTCGAAGATGGAAAAGACAGATATGTAGCCGGACAGGCGACACCAAAGGCGACACTTGGCTCAAATATAAGTTTCAGATATAAGCAGTTTGATATATCCGTACAGATGAATGGAGCATTCGGACATAAAATATACAATGGAACATCCCTTACTTATATGAATATGCTCAGTCTTCCGAACTACAATGTGATGAAGGGCGCTGTAGAACGTAATATCCAGGACCAGACGGCCACTGACTATTGGTTGGAGAAAGGTGACTATGTCAATATTGATTATGTAACTGTGGGATGGAATATCCCGATACGAAAAGTATCCAGATATATCACAAGTATGCGTGTTTCCTGTTCGTTAAACAACCTGGCTACCTTTACAGGATACTCGGGACTCACACCAATGATCAACAGTTCGGTAATCAGTTCAACTCTCGGTGTGGATGATAAACGTAATTACCCTGTTTACCGCTCGTATACGTTCGGATTCAGTATTCAATTCTGACAAACCTAAACAATCATGAATGATGAAGACATTAAGATTTAATATATGGAATGTGATTGCGGGATGTGTGATTTTAGTATCCACGTCTTGCAGCGGTTATCTGGATGAAAATGCCAAAGACCAGATATCTGAGGAAAAGGCTTATTCTACGACCGGTAATCTGTATCTTAACACGGTCGCAACACTTTACAATTACATAGGAGGCAACGAGGAAAGTCAGGGATTACAGGGTACGTACCGTGGCGTATACGACCTGAATACTTTTACCACGGACGAAGCGATAATACCGACGCGTGGCGGTGACTGGTACGACGGCGGATTCTGGCAAGGATTGTTCCTGCACAGTTGGGGCGTGAATAATTCAGCCCTGAATAATACATGGAATTATCTATATAAGGTAATAGCGCTGAGTAACCGTT
>NZ_CALMHT010000021.1 GCF_937863835.1 uncultured Prevotella sp. | reverse complement strand
ATAAAAAAAACGATATTGTCGCAATCGTTTATTTTATTTAACATTTATGGATAAAAAAAAGGAGAACATCCTTAACAGACATTCCCCTTAAGATTATAGTTGTTGTCAGAAACTTTACATCTTACCTATAATACCTAGTTTGGTATTACTGATGAAATCTACGATATTACGTATCTCAGTTCCGTCGGGCACTTGTTCCTTGATCTGTATCACAGCATCAAAAACACTTGTCTGACCGTGGAACACGAGACGATAGGCGTTGGCGATATGGTCAAGGTCTTTTTCATCTACACCATGGTTAGTCAATATCTTCTCATTGATACCTCCGTATCCTATAGGACTGCCGCTGGCAACGATATAAGGTGGAATGTCGCGACTGAAACGGCATCCGCTCTGTACCATCGCCGCTATACCTACACGGGCTCCCGGATTCGCGATGACGCCAGACGAGAAGATGACACCATCATGTATCTCGCAGTCGCCGGCAATCTTGGTGCCATAACCGAACACACAGCCATTGCCTATCACGACATCATGAGACACATGTACACCTTCCATGATAAAGTTGCGATTGCCTATCACGGTCTTGCCTGTGCTAAACGTTGCACGGTTTATAACCACATTCTCACGTATGATATTGTCATCACCGATAATCAATATGGAATCATCACCACGGTAGTTGAAATCTTGCGGCAATGCCCCCAAGACAGTATTCTGGAATATTTTATTGTTTTTACCCATACGGGTTCCGTTCATAATACTGACATAAGGATATATCACACAGCCATCTCCGATCTCAACATCACCTTCTATATAGGCGAAAGGATAGATTGTAACATTGTTACCAATCTTCGCTTTCGGGTCTATTTCTGCTTTTGGACTTATATTACTCATAATCATTCTATTTTATGTTAGTTTCTGCCTCCGCCTAATGCGTAGTAAAGGTCTACCACGGCCTGCATCTTGTAGAAATCGTCCTGTACTTTAGACAACTCGGCATTAAGCAACGTCTGTTGTGCACCTATTACTTCGAGATAAGTGCTGCTGCCCATCTTAAACAGGTCTTGAGTGTACGATACATTTTTGGTCATACTCTCTATCTGTTTCTGTTCCAGACGAGACTTCTCAACTGAAGAATTGTACAACACGAGTGCGTTGCTTACTTCACTTCCGGCAGACAATACGGCATTCTGCCATGTGTTGAATGCTTGTTCTTGTTTATATTTGGCAACTTTCAGACCGGCTATGTAAATGCCGTGGTTGAATATAGGCTGAACCAGACTACCTACTGCGCTGAGCAGCATCTTACCTGGATTGACAATCCCTGCACCACTATTATTTGTGAAAGCGCCAGTACCTGAAATCGTGATACTAGGGTAAAATTTAGAACGGGCTGTCTCTACATCGTAAAAGCATCCGGCAAGACTCATTTCTGCATAATGAACATCAGGACGGTTGGCTAACAACTGTATACCGATACCTGTACTGTATGACTCGGGAAGATTCTGTTCTTCCAATTTACCGCGAACTATCGTCTGAGCCGGTTCACCTAAAAGTAAAGACATTGAATTCTCGACCTCTCTGATTTGTCTTTTCAATTCCGTGGCCTGAGCCAAAACAGAATAGTAATTGGCTTCGGCTGTCTGTACACTAGTTTCCTTTGTCCTGCCCAGTTCCTTCTGGAGTTTCATCATATCCCAGGTGCTCTTTGTCAGCCCTGTCATATTATTGACGATATCCAGTTCTTTGTCAAGCATCAATAATGTATAGTACATATTGGCTATATTCGAGATAATCTTTGTCTTAACGACCAACTGATAATCCTTGGTGGCCAATAATGCCATCTGGGTACTGCGCTTTACATTCAACAGATTTCCGAACAAGTCGACACTCCAACTTGCTGAGACGGGCAATGAATAAGTTTTAGAAGCTTTATTACCATCCCATGAAGCGATTGTTCCCTGAGGAGAGAATGTGAACGAAGGCACGAAAGCCAATTTGGCGACCATCAACTGTGCCTCGACCATCTTTACGTTAAGAGCAGCATTCAACATATCCGTGCTATGCGTCAGTCCGCGTTCTATCAGGTCTTGCAACTGCGGATCCGTAAATACAGTACGCCACGGTAGATTTCCAAAGTTGGATGTATCACGGGCTGCCAATGTATCTGTAATGGATACCGAGTCGCGATACAGTCCTTTTGTATTCACATCCGGACGTTCGTATTTGTTATATAGTCCGCAACTGCTCATAAGAACAGTTGCTGACATGATTGCTATTATATTTCTTTTTTTCATCATAATTTCTCTATATTCTAATCGTTCTTCTGCAATTCCTTTGGACGGGTATATTGCGCCAGTTCAGTATCTACCAAAGAGGTATTCTCGTCTTCAAACTCGATAGGCTTGATCTTCTCCTGCAAAGTCTCAAAGATATAGAACAGAGCAGGCACTACCATAATCTGACAGAGCATACCTATAAGCATACCGCCGATAGCTGCCGCACCCAAAGTAAGGTTACCGTTCGCTCCTACTCCTGTAGGAATAAGCATTGGAGCCAAACCGATGATCATAGCGAGAGAAGTCATCAGGATAGGACGGAGACGGGCTCCAGCTCCTAGTACTGCCGACCACGACACTGCCATACCAGTCTGACGGCGCTCCAAAGCGAACTGCACAATAAGAATGGCGTTCTTGGCTAGAAGTCCGATCAGCATAATCAGTGCAATCTGCATATAGATATCATTGTTCTTACCGAACATATTGGTAAACAGGTAGGCACCTGCAAGTCCGAACGGTATAGACAGAATTACTGACAATGGCAACAGATAACTCTCATACTGTGCACTCAGAATCAGGTAAACGAACATGATACAGAGTAAGAATATAAGCATCGTGGAATTGCTTGATTCCTGTTCTGAACGGGTAAGACCCGAAAAATCATAAGTATATCCTGCCGGCAGACTGGTCTTGGCCACTTCGGCTATAGCCTTGATGGCATCTCCTGAAGAATATCCGTCACCTGCCGATGCATTGACATTAATAGATGTAAACAGGTTGAAACGGTTAATGTCCTGAGGACCATAAACCTTGGTCAGTTTTACATATTCGTTGATTGGTGCCATCGTTCCTGCTGACGTACGGACATAAATATTATTGAGACTCTTGACATCTGCACGTGCACTTGGATCCGCCTGTATATACACACGGAACAGCTTACCGTATGCATTGAAGTTACTAGCATAGAGTCCTCCGAAATAACCTTGCATTGTGGTCAGTACGGTACTCGGTTGTATACCGCTCTGCTTACATTTGGCAACATCAACATCTATAATGAATTGAGGATAGTTGGAATTGTATGATGTCATAGCGTTACTGATTTCAGGACGCTTGTTGAGTTCTGCAAGGAACTTCTGTGTAATATTGAAGAACTTGTCTACACTTCCACCGGTACGGTCCTGCATAGAGAATGTCAAACCGTTAGTGGCAGAGAATCCCTGTACCATAGGTGGCTGGAATGCAAGTATCTGTGCACCCTTGATAGCTGCAGTCTGCTTGTATATCATACCCAGTATCATGGTAGAACCTTCATTGTGCACACCAATATATTTAAGTATACCTTCAGCCTTACTACGCTCTTCGAACGGTTTCAGTTTGATGACGAATGTACCTTGGTTGGAACCCTGACCTGCTATGAAGTTGTAACCTGTGATACGCAGACTTGCATCAATAGCTGGGTTAGTGGCTAACATAGAGTCGACCTGGTCCATTACTGCATTCGTTTTCTTCAGACTGGTACCCGGAGGAGTGGATACGGTACAGAACAACGTTCCGGTATCCTCGTCAGGCACAAGTCCTGTTTTTGTATTCATTGCGGTGATGCCTAATACGGCAATACCAATAATGACTATCAAACTTGCGATAACTGGATGTTCTACCAAGTGGCGGACACCAACTTTGTATTTACCTTGTATCTTAGTATATGCTGTATTGAATCCGACATGGAAACGGTCAATAGCACTCAATTTACGTGCAGAACCATCAAGATTCTTCGGTTTAAGAAGCATCGCACAAAGGGCTGGAGACAATGTCAACGCATTGACAGCGGAAATGACAATGGCAATGGCCATCGTAATACCGAACTCCTTATAGAATGTACCTGATGTTCCACCGATAAATGATACCGGTATGAACACAGATGCCATCACCAACGTGATTGATATGATAGCTCCCGATATTTCGTTCATCGCATCTATAGACGCAAGGCGTGCCGATTTATAACCTAAGTCCAACTTCGCATGGACGGCCTCAACGACCACTATGGCATCATCGACCACTATGGCTATCGCTAGCACTAGAGCGGCAAGGGTAAGCAGGTTGATAGAGAACCCGAATACATATAAGAAGAAGAACGTACCGATTAACGACACCGGAACCGCAACAAGCGGAATGAGTGTGGAACGGAAGTCTTGCAGGAATATATAAACCACGATAAACACAAGTACGAAAGCCTCGAACAAGGTCTTTACCAGGTCGGCTATGGATGCATTGATAAACTCGGTAACATCCTGCATGTACTTAACCTCTAGACCTGGAGGGAATAATTCCTTCTGCGATTCCAACGTTTTCTTCACATCGTTGGCAATCTGGGTAGCATTAGAACCTGCTGTCTGAGTGACCATCATCATCGTACTAGGATGACCGTTCAGTGCCTGAATTACAGAATAATAGAGTGCACCCATCTCTACGCGGGCAACATCCTTTACACGAAGAGTCTGTCCGTTCTGATCACTGGAAATTATCATGTTACCAAACTCTTCAGGTGTTTTGAGACGACCTTTATATCGAATGGTATATTCATATTGATTATTGCTCTGTTCTCCGAATTTACCAGGAGCAGCTTCCACGTTCTGACCGGCAAGGGCTGCCGAAATATCAGAAGGAATCAGATTATGCTGCTTCATTTTGGCCGGATCGAGCCATAAACGCATGGTATAATTCTTCGTTCCGAACGATTCGCAGTCTCCTACTCCATTAACACGCTTTACGGCAGGAATAATGTTAATGTTGGCATAGTTGGCCAAGAACTTCTCATCATATTTGTTATCAGGACTAACCAATGCGAACAACAATACAGTGGATGTCTGACGTTTCATGACCGTGACACCTCCCTGAGTAACCTCGGAAGGCAACAGAGCACTAGCCTGTGACACACGGTTCTGAACATTGACCTGTGCCATATCGGCATTCATACCCTGCTTGAAGTATACGGTAATACTAGCAGAACCGTCATTGGTGGCGGAAGAAGTCATATAGGTCATTCCTTCCACACCATTAATCTGTTCCTCCAAGGGAGCAAGGACTGAATTCAACACTGTCTGGGCATTGGCTCCAGGATAATATGCGCGAACCATAATAGTAGGCGGCGCGATATCAGGATACTGCTCAATAGGCAGTGATATAAGTCCTATGATACCCAATATTACTATCAAGATAGAAATTACCGTTGACAGTACAGGGCGTTTTATAAATTTATCTAGTTTCATGTATTTTCAATCTTTCTATAATACGTATTACTTGCCAAAGTCTTTCTTCAGTTTGCTGATATCACTTTGGTCAGCTCCCAATGCCTGTGTCTTCTTTATTTTCTCGGCATACTGTGCCTCTGTAAGAGGAGTAATCTTCATTCCGTCGGTAAGAGATGAAATTCCTTTTACAACAATACGGTCTCCAGGGCGAAGTCCGCTTGTGATAATATAATTATTGCCATCGTTATTGGCATCTACCGTCACAGCAGTATATTTCACTTTATTGCCTTCGCCTACGATATATACGAAATGTTTGTCCTGAACATCAGCTACCGCATCCTGAGGAATAATGATAGCGTTTGTATTGGTGTGAGGAACAACAATAGAACCAGAACCGCCACTCTTAAGAAGATGCTCAGGATTAACAAAGTCGGCACGTATTGATACGGAACCTGTAGTTTGGTCTATGACTCCACTTACAGTAGCTACCCTACCATTATGATCGTAGATAGTACCATCGGCCAACTGCAGTTTTACAGGTGGATAATCCTTGATGGCAGCGTGAAGTCCACCAGCTGTTTTGGTCATTTCAAGAAGATCTTTCTCTGTCATAGAGAAATAGACTTGCATGGTAGATATATTAGAGACTCTTGTCAGCGGTTCCTGACTTGATGCACTTACCAATGCACCTACCTTATATGGAAGGTCGCCTACTACGCCGTTGGCAGGGCTTGTCACATAACAGAAATCAAGATTCTGCTTGGCTGATACATAACTGGCCTCGGCCTGTGCCAGAGAAGCCATCGCCGACTCCAGTGAATTCTTGGCCGACTGCAATTCATACGAACCAATAACATTATTCTTAAACAATTTCAAATTATTGTTATAGGTCAAACGGGATGTATTCAACTGAGCTTTGGCTGAATTCACAGCGGCTCTGGCCTGACGGGCAGCCGCAGCATAAGTTACATTATCAATTACGAATAATAACTGACCGGCTCTTACAACTTGTCCTTCATGGACACATAATCTTGTGATAAATCCTGAAACTTTCGGACGGATTTCAACATCTTGCACACCTTTGATGATTGCAGGATAAGTAGTCTGCAACTCTGTAGGCTGTGTCTGTATTGTTCTTACGGCGTACTGATCATCGCCAAAATCCGGTTTACCTTGTTTCTTACTACCGCCACACGACACCAGTATGGCTGCCAAGGCAAAAATCAACATCAATTTGTTCTTTTTCATACCTAATTATATACTAATACATTTATATTTTAATCATATATCTCTCTTGAAAACTTTTTTGAGATAATTAGTTTTCGGAGTGCAAAGTTACATAAACAATGTAAAGGTTACAACCTCCACATATAATATTTAACATATCTTACTATATATGCTATGAGTTTTTCAGAATATTAGCATTGAAAATACTATTTAACTAGTCCCATTTTCTGCGCTTTGTCCAATAAGAGTTTCATTAAAGGTTCTCGTTCATTTTCAACTTTGTTATCAAGCACAGCATCTTTCAGCGCCTGTTTGAGCATACCCACCTCGCGACAAGGTTTAAGATGAAACATCTCCATGATTTCATTTCCATCTATACATGGCTGCAGCAAACGTTTATAATCTTTCTCTTTCAGTTCCGCCAATTTATTTCTTACGATACGGAAATTATCCAGGAATCGTTGTTTCCTTATTGAATTTTTACTTGTAATATCAGCCTCGCACAATGTCATCAGATCATCAATATCATCGCCGGCATCATTAAGGAGTCGACGTACGGCACTGTCCGTGACAACCTCGTCAGCTATCGCTATCGGACGCATGTGGAGGTCGACAAGTTTCTGTACATATTTCATCTTACCATCCATCGGCAGCATAAGTCGACGGAATATCACGGGAACCATCTTGGATCCAACTATATTGTGATTATAGAAAGTCCATCCGGCAACGGGGTCCCATCGCTTGCATTTGGTTTTACCCAAATCATGCATAAGGGCAGCCCATCTGAGCCATAGATTATCCGATTTGCGACATACGTTATCAAGGACCTCCAATGTATGATAAAAATTATTCTTATGGGCCCGTCCGTCCTTTGTTTCGATAATATCCAAAACAGACAGTTCGGGAAGCACAACATGAAGGAGTCCGCAACGTTGGAGTTCCACAAATCCCTTACTCGGTGTAGGAGTCATCATGATTTTGTTGAGTTCATCCTTAATACGTTCGCCGCTTACAATCTTGAGTCTGTCAGTGTTACGTTCAAGAGCCTCAAATGTTTCATCTTCTATAAAGAAATTCAATTGGGTGGCGAACCTGACACAACGCATCATACGTAAAGGGTCGTCTGAAAATGTGATATCAGGATCTAAAGGGGTTCGGATGATACCATCTTCCATGTCAGTCAAACCATCAAAAGGGTCTACCAATTCACCGAATCGTGAACTGTTCAGACATACGGCCATGGCATTAATTGTAAAATCCCTGCGGTTTTGGTCATCCTCCAAAGTACCATCTTCAACAATAGGTTTACGCGAATCATGACTATAGCTTTCCTTCCGGGCACCGACAAATTCCACTTCCATGTCTTTATATTTCACCTGCGCCGTCCCGAAATTACGGAACACCGTGATACGTGCCTTTCTACCCAACTCTTTTTTAAGGGCATCGGCGACCTGTATTCCACTTCCGACAACAACGACATCTATATCATTAGACGGACGTTCAAGGAATAAATCCCTTACATATCCACCTACAACATAACACTCCACGCCCAAACTATCAGCTGCGTCGGAGATTTTATGAAAAATATCTTTATCGAGAATAACAGCTAAATCCTGATTTGACAAAAACTTCATTCTTATTATTTCTTTAGCGGATGCAAAGGTACAAAAAAATTAATTATATTTGCTGTTTTCATATAAAATGATTAATTTTGCCACCAATTTTAATGATATGTCAAAAGAATCAATTAGTACAGAAGCTCAATTCGAGAGTGTTATGACCGAATGTCGCTCTCTCTTTGAGAAGAAATTGCACGATTACAGGGCATCATGGCGAATATTGCGCCCTACTGCCCTGACAGACCAATTGTTCATAAAAGCAAAACGGATACGTAGTCTTGAAATAAAGAAAGAATCACTGGTCGGCGAAGGTATCAGACCTGAGTTCGTGGCGCTTATCAACTACGGTATTATAGGACTGATACAACTGGAACTGGGATTTGCCGATACGGTAGACATGGGCAGTGACAAAGCCATGACGATGTATGATAAATATGCCAACGAGGCTCTGGAACTGATGAAGAAAAAGAACCACGACTACGATGAGGCATGGAGATCTATGCGCGTAAGCAGTTATACGGATTTCATATTAACAAAAATAGAGAGGATCAAGGAAATTGAGAATCTGAAGGGTGAGACACTCGTATCAGAGGGAATCGACGCGAACTATATGGATATCATCAATTACGCCGTATTCGGTGTTATCAAGCTCACATACGGAGAGTAAGCAATGACTGTCAAATTCTTGAAATATTTGATTACCAATGTCTGTAGATTTCTACTGGCTATAACTTTTATATTCTCAGGATTCGTTAAGGCCGTCGATCCGTTGGGCACACTATACAAGATAACGGATTATCTGGAGGCGATGCATATTGCCGAATATATACCTGATTACATTACGCTGGCAGTCTCCATACTGTTGTCTGCTTTGGAATTCAGTTTAGGAATTCTGTTACTCTTTGCCATACGCAGACGTATCGTGTCCAGAATTATTCTCGCGTTCATATCTGTGATGACAATCATCACATTATGGATTGCGCTGACTGACCCAGTAAGTGATTGCGGATGTTTCGGTGATGCACTGAAGCTGACCAACTGGCAGACATTCTTCAAGAACATCATATTGCTTATGGCTACCATAACAGTATGTATCAATCCTCTCCGAATGGTAAGATTCGTCAGCAAAAGCAATCAGTGGATCGTAATCAATTACACGATTGTTTTCATCCTGTTCATATCAGGTTACTGTCTATACAATCTGCCTCTGTTTGATTTCCGGCCCTATCATATCGGAGCGAACATCAAGAAAGGCATGGAAATTCCGGCCAATGCGAAACAACCTCAGTTTGAAACCACTTTCATACTGGAGAAGAACGGACAGCGTAAGGAATTTACGACAGAGAATTATCCCGATTCGACATGGAAATTCATCGACAGCAAGACAATTCAAACATCCGAGGGATATGTACCGCCCATCCACGACTTCTCTATACAGAAGACCGATGACGGCGAAGACATAACAGATCAGATACTTAACTACAAAGGATATTCCTTTCTGCTGATATCTCCTCATCTAGAAGTGGCGGACGACAGTCAACTCGACCAGATCAATCAGATATATGAATATTGCCATGATAACGGGTACCGGTTCTTATGTCTTACCGCAAGCACAGGAAAGGCCATAACGAGATGGCAGGATATGACGGGTGCGGAATATCCATTTTGCAATACAGACGAGACGACTCTTAAAACAATCATCAGGAGTAATCCGGGTTTGATGTTGATTAAGAATGGTACAATCATACGCAAATGGAGTCACAATTCACTGCCGGACGAGACACAGTTGAACAAACGTCTCGAGAAAAGTGAAATAGGTTCGATGCCCGAAGATTCCGTACCAGGCAAAATATTGAAAATTGTACTTTGGTTTGTACTGCCGCTGGTATTACTGACGTTGGCCGACCGTACATGGGCTTGGAGCAAATGGGTAAAGAATAAAGAGAAGTCTAACAAAATATATCAACTTTTAAAACATAAGAAAATGAGAAAGAAAATTGTAGCAGGCAACTGGAAAATGAACATGAACCTGCAAGATGGTATCGCTCTTGCAAAAGAGTTGAACGAGACATTAACAGCTGAAAAGCCTAATTGTGGTGTTATCATCGGTACACCATTCATCCACCTGGCTTCTATCGCTCAGTTCCTGAATCAGGACATCATCGGTCTTAGTGCTGAAAACTGCGCTGACAAAGAGAAGGGTGCATACACTGGAGAAGTTTCTGCAGAGATGGTAAAGAGTACTGGTGCTCAGTATGTTATCTTAGGTCACAGCGAGCGTCGCGGTTATTACGCAGAAACTCCTGAGATTCTGAAAGAGAAAGTTCTTCTCGCACTGAAGAATGGTCTGAAGGTTATCTTCTGTATCGGTGAAAGTCTGGAAGAGCGTGAAGCAAACAAACAGAATGAGGTCGTTAAGGCTGAATTGGCTGGTAGCGTATTCAATCTTACAGAGGCTGAATTCAAAAATATCATTATCGCTTACGAACCAATCTGGGCTATCGGTACAGGCAAGACTGCCACTGCTGACCAGGCTGAAGAGATTCACGCATACATCCGCAGTTGTGTAGCAGACAAGTACGGCAAGCAGGTTGCAGAGGATACATCTATCCTATATGGCGGTAGTTGTAAAGCTTCCAACGCTCCTGAGTTGTTCGCTAAACCTGATATCGACGGTGGTCTTATCGGTGGCGCTTCTCTGAAAGCCGCAGACTTCAAGGGTATCATCGACGCTTGGAAGAAATAATTAATCTATATGATCGCAGACCTATTGCATTATAGGTCTGCGATATTTCAAAACAGAACCAAAATGAAACAATTCGTCACTTTATTATTAATCGTTCTATTCAACGTACCTGTTGTCCAAGCACAGAATTTTCTGAATAATCTGCAGAAAGATGTACCTGGACATGGAACTGTAACGGTACAGGAAAGTCAAGATATTGACGAATTAGTAAACGGGAAGCAGACTGTTGTTACACATAAAGTGCAAACAGAACAACCTGTAAAAAAGCCGATTAGCCAACATTCAACTACTGTTAAGAAGGAGGATGCGGATAAGGTTGTCGCGCATGATATTGCACGTGGAACGACGACACATGAGCCAACTCATGTTACGACTCCGAAGAATGAAGCAACTACGAAACCAAAAACGACTGAAACTGAGGATACCGATTTCGATATTGACATCCCTACCGTAGACCTTCGCAAAAAAGTGATGCGTAAGAGTTATAAGGTGACGGGATTCAGAGTACAGGCTTATGCAGGCGGGAATGGAAGATCCGACCGACAAAAAGCTCAAAATATCGGAAATGACATCAAGATGAACTACCCTGACCAACCTATATATGTACATTTCTATTCACCACGTTGGATATGCCGTGTAGGCAATTACCGCTCATACGAAGAAGCCCACAGGATGCTTATCAACGTACAAAGGCTTGGATATAGACAGGCGTGTATCGTAAAAGGTAAGATCAGTATACAATATTAATAAGACATAGACAATGAATCCGGAAACAGAATATCGCGATGGTCTTGACGGCCTGGCATCACATTACAAAAGTATATTGAAACTCTTAGGAGAAGACACCGAGCGCGACGGTCTTCTTAAAACCCCGATGCGGGTAGCCAAGGCTATGCAGGTACTGACACGCGGTTATAGTATGGATCCACATCAAGTGCTGCTTGATGCCCTCTTCGAAGAAAAATACAATCAGATGGTAATCGTAAAAGACATAGATTTCTTCTCTTTGTGCGAACATCATCTATTACCTTTTTATGGAAAAGTGCACGTAGCCTATATACCTAATGGCTATATCACAGGACTAAGCAAAATAGCACGGGTCGTAGACATATACAGTCATCGTCTGCAAGTGCAGGAACGTATGACATTACAGATAAAGGAATGTATACAACAGACACTCAAACCACTTGGCGTAATGGTTGTCGTGGAAGCTAAACACATGTGCATGCAGATGCGGGGTGTAGAAAAACAAAACAGTATCACCACGACAAGCGACTTCAGTGGTGCTTTCAATCAGGCTAAGACACGCGAGGAATTTATGAACCTACTTCATAGCGAAGGAAAGAGAATCTAAAAATATTCTCACTTTTTTGCTTTTTCGATGCAAGGTTTCATCTTTTTTTCGTTTTCAGTAAAAATATCAATCAATTAACAAAAACAAAAACAAAATGAGAAAGTCAAATCTAATCACAATCATGTTGTTGCTAGCGGCAACACTATTTATTTCATCATGTATCGGCGACGGAGATGATACGACTATCAACACAGCCGCCCAAAAACAGTATCAATCCCAGATGTCAGGTACTTATAACGGGAAGGCTTACTTTATTCAGTCAAGCGCTTCCAAAGCTAACGACTCCACTACGACTATAGTATGGAGATTATCCAGTGATTCCATTATTACCGTAGCTAATTTCCCTGTCAGCTCGTATGCTAAAGATATTAATGACAGCACTTCCAACATATCAGAATTAAAAGCATTGAAGACAGCGTTGAAGTCGGCTCCTAACCAAACCGTGAAACTACTTTATGGCGTTCCTAGTACAAGTTATGTGACAAGCACATACATTAATTTTGTGGTCAACCCATATAGCATCAGTTTCGATCTTACATACGATGGAGCTACTCACAACATTATCATTCCATTCCAATGGAATTATTGCCTTGGCACATATACTATAAGTACCGGTTACGCTTCTTTAGTTATGCTCGCATCAGGTATTTATATAGATAAGACATCTTATAGCACCTACTTCACTTCTACGTACACATATCTTTTTGCATCAAGTAAATACTAGAATCCAAGTGAAATGAAAAAGTCGAGTATCATATTCATCACGCTATGTGTAATTGGTTGCATCTGCCTAACATCGTGTCTGAAAGACGATGAGAGAAACGGCACAGACCAATTATCAAACGAGGAACGTGTATCCTACTTTCTGTCAATGACAGGTACTTATACAGGTTCTGTAACCTACACGGATGATGATGATACAAAACAAACTAAAGATAACATCACTGCCGTCGTTTCGGGCAACGGCAGTGATTCCATTATTGTAACGAAAGCTTTCCCTAACGAAGTGATAGCTGCCTGTATCCAAGACAGTACAAAGATCAAAGAAGCTCTATTGAAAACAGAAAATAAAGACATAAACTCTGTTTTTCACTTCAATGCGATCGGCAGTGTTATATCATACAAGGTTATATCCGAGAGTATGGATTTCGACATTAACTATGACGGAAAAGTTCATAAGGTGAATATATTATTCTCAAGTAATCCGCCTTCAAGTGGTTTCGGTATTTTCAATGCAAGTAAGCACCAGATAGGCTTTAAGTTGGAAATAAATGCAATATATGTAGATAACAAGACTGTGCCATTAAGAAAAATACATTCGTTTGCATTCGAAGGAGAAAAAGCAGGAATGTAAGTATACACTGTAGGCGATGCGAGATAATACGGTGGAAGACAGTGAACAGATACTATGCAAGAGGGTTAAAGCTCATGAGAATACAGCAATCAGAGAGCTCTATTCCAATCATATAGGATACCTCTCCGCCGTATGTTACAGATATATTCCGAACAACGATGATGCGAAAGATGTACTTCAAGACAGTTTTATAAAAATATTATCCAGATTCCATCTTTTCGAATATCGTGGAAAAGGATCTCTGAGAGCTTGGATGGTAAGAATCGTTGTTAACGAGGCAATAGATTTTATCAAGGCGAAACAGAAAATGACGATCATTGATGATGACAACTGTCTACCGGATATACCAGAAGATGAGCCTGATACAGACGATGTGCCGGCAACAGTGATTCAAGAAATGATCAAAAGATTGTCTGATGGTTATCGTACCGTATTCAACTTGTATGTATTTGAAAAGAAAAGTCATAAGGAAATTGCTGCAATTTTAGGCATCAAGGAATCATCATCGGCATCTCAATATCTCAGAGCTAGAAGGATGCTGGCAAAATGGATAAACGAATATAATAAGACAGGAAAGGAGGAACGAAGATGAAACAAGATTGGACCGACAAACTCCCCAAAAAGATGTTTGATTATGAAGAACAGGCACCTGAAGGACTATGGGACAATATTGAGAAGTCTATTCATTCTACTGATGACATCGACAGGAATCGTCATGCGAAATCAGTGTGGATCAGATATTCGTCTATTGCCGTAGCGGCCGCCATATTATGCCTTTTCGGTATATTCATAGCAAACAAGTATTCTGTTATGGATTCTTCCTTGAAACATGTTTCAAAAATAGAACATCCTTCCGGCAACCATTCTATAAATGAACCTCTTTCTGATCAGAAAGATTTAATGGCAGATGCTCCCACTACGAAACAGCAAAGTTACAAAAGAATCTTTGTTCGTCACGCATCTTCACCCATGCAGTATGATGAGCCAAGTAGAGAATCAACTGTTAACAATACGATAAGTGACACGATAAAAGAGAATCAAGTTGTGACAAACGAAAAGCGGCAGTCAGAAACTACAGTAATCGCAAAGACTGAAGACAGAAGAAAGACCGGCAATCATTACAATGATGTTTATGCCCAACTCTATAAGAACACACAGAGACATTCAGAATCGGGCCTCAAATTTAACCTTTACGCTTCCAACATCCCTGTAGCAGCCGACAACAACAGTGCTTACAGCAGTACACTGATGGCGGCGAAATCTAATAACAATCTTCAATGTGATGCTGATAATATGAGTTTTACAAGTATGGTATATCAGCCAAATATCAACAATCCGCTGACAGACGTACTGACAAATAACTTCACGAAGGATACCAAAACAGACATCAAGCACAAACAACCGATAAGGTTTGGTATCACCGTATCGTATGAGATAAACCGCCGATGGGCTTTGGAAAGTGGCATCACATACACATATCTTACTTCAGACATCTATTCGGGTAATGCGAATAACAATTATCAGAGCAACCAGAAGTTGCATTACCTTGGCATTCCCCTTAACATCATATATAATATGTGGGAAAGGAAAGGTGTCTCTGTGTACCTCTCCGGCGGCGGAATGGGGGAAATATGTATTGACGGGAAACTTAATACTGATTATGTTATAGACAACACAGTGGAATCCAGTGGGAGTGAAAAGATTCACAATCATCATCCACAATGGTCAGTAAACGGTGCAGCAGGACTGCAATACAGTTTTATACCCAACTGCGGCATTTACGTAGAACCGGGAGTAAGCTATTACTTCGACGACGGAAGCGATATCCAAACAATCTATAAAGAACATCCCACCAATTTCAGTTTAAAACTGGGTTTGAGATTCAGAATAAAATAAAAATCATTGATTATTTTGATTATTCTCCGATTTAATATATCTTTGCCATCGGTAACAGTTCTAAATCATCAAAATCGGATTAGGTTATGCCAAAATCATTCTATCAAAAGAAGGAGCCCAAATTGATAAATGCAAAAACTATAACAATAGCTGTCATAGTGGCAATGCTGTTTGTCGCACACTTCACTATACCATCAGAGAAGCACATCAAGAGAACTATTACATCTTTCGTTAAGTCGGATATAAAAAAGAAGAGTGCTGACAACATGGCTACAGACGAAGATGCCGACAGCATGTTCTACACATACAATTCTATAGAAGTGATACATCATTCCCTATATGCAGAAGTAGTATTACATAACAGATATAAGACAAATAATATCATATCCGCAATAGGTCTGTACGGGATAGTTTTTCCATTGATAGACTGGAATGAATATATTGTAACTAACGGTCCTGTAAAACACAAATATTACCATGCAGGTAAAAAGAATCCACAGGAAACTCCTTGGATCGGTAATAAAGATTGTGAAACGGGTGAGATTCCTAATCAATAAAAGGAGTATGCGTTGCGCACACTCCTTAGTATATCGTCCCTGTCTTTTTTTTATTCTGTCAGAATCACAGTAACGCCCCGTGCGCTCTGTGCGCCCATTACCAGAGCTTGTTCAATATCGGCTGTCTTCGACGGACCAGAGATAAATGATCCGAAACCATAATCATTGAATTGGATTTTACTATAAGCCTCATGCATATTGTTTACAATATTTTTGCGACTGATTACAATTGTCAGATATTCGCAGATGAAATAAGCAGCTTTTTCTTTTGTGGCCTGTGGAATCCAGATACATCCATTTTCCGCAACGCCAATATCTCCTTTAACGACAGTCACATCTGTATCGTTGAGATCTTGTGCTTTATCCACATTGTCGGGATTGACAGTGGCTATTGTTACCTCTGGTAGATTTGAGGCTATCTTTTGGGCATCAGGATAACACTTCCGGATAACCTCATTGATATCATCCCCCTCTTTCATAATGACCACATGACCGCCCACTATTTCACTGATACCGATAAACTGGCCTACAGTGTCTTCGTATTGAATACCCTTGATATCCATATTTGGCATTTCAAACTGCTGATGGATATTCTTCCTGATATTTGATAATATTGATTCTTTACTGCTCATAGCTATTTCACTTTACCTTTTTTCCACATCTGTTCAAATGATTCTTTCGCAAAAGTAGGCAATTCTCGCCCTCTTCCCCAAGCGTTTATCCCGTTGTAAGTGATAAACCGTGGCATACGGTTGACGATCGGGGCAAATTTCAAACTAGTCTGATAGATAGATGGATGGTTGAAAAGGTACGACATGCCTTTCGACATCATCTTTTTCATCGGATCCGCCTTACCTACAGAGTCAAGAGTCTGACGCCAACGGTAAATCTGTTCTGACAAGTTCACCTTTGCCGGACAGACATTATCGCAAGAGCAGCAAAGTGAACATGCCGACACATTGTCGCTATACTCTTCCGGGTTGCGAAGCATACCTAGATTGATGCCGATTGGACCCGGGATAAAATAGGTGTAAGAGTAACCTCCACTGCGTCTATATACCGGACAAGTATTCATACATGCACCGCAACGCAAGCACTTCAGTGTTTCCCAATGATCGGCATTGCCGAGTATGTCGCTACGACCATTATCGACAAGTACGATATGCATTTCCGCTCCCGGTCGGGCTTTACGGAAATGCGAGGTATATGTCGTTGTCGGCTGTCCTGTTGCCGAACGGGCAAGTAGTCTTTGGAATACACTCAGACATTGATAATCGGGAATAATCTTTTCTAATCCGATGGAAGCAATATGCAGTTTAGGCATTGATGTACTCATATCCGCATTACCTTCGTTGGTACATACCACAACATCACCCGTTGCAGCCACTCCGAAATTGCCTCCTGTCATACCTGCATCGGCAGTCATAAACTCGTTTCGCAGGTGCATCCTTGCAGCACGAGTAAGATAAGTAGGATCAAAATTTCCTTTCTCCGTATGAAGTTTCTCCTCAAAAAGTTTACCCACTTGTTCACGTTTGATGTGGATGGCAGGCATAACAATATGTGAAGGTGCTATCTTCATCAACTGAAGAATACGTTCACCCAAGTCTGTTTCCACAACATCTATACCCTTTGAAAACAAAAAATCGTTGAGTCGGCACTCTTCTGTTAGCATAGATTTGCTCTTGACTAGTTTTTTAACATGATGTTTCTGAAGTATATCATATACGATTTCATTGTGTTCCTTGGCATCTTTTGCCCAGTGGACGATCACTCCGTTTTGTTCTGCATGTCTTGCAAACTCTTCTAGATAATAATCAAGATGGGTAACTGTATGGCGCTTGATAGCACTTGATAGGTCACGGAGCTGTTCCCATTCGGGAAGTCCCTTTGCCATCGTGTCACGTTTCGCGCGTGCATACCATATTGATTGATTATGCCATTGTGACTGTTCTTGGTCCGAAAGAAACTGTTGTGCAGCTATTGAATGTTTTGTGCTCATAATCCTGCGGCTAATATTTGTATAACATGAATAAACTTAATAGGCGCACCTGTTCGGCGGGCGATGCCCTGCATGTGCATCAAGCAGGAACTGTCCGGACCTGTAATATACTCGGCACCGGTGGCAATATGGTTTTTTATTTTATCTGTTCCCATCCTGACGGATACGTCGGGTTCTTCTACAGAAAACATACCGCCGAATCCGCAACATTCATCAACATGGTCGGGTTCATAGATTGTGATACCCTCTACTAGCGACAAAAGGTCTTTGATTTTTGAATAACTCGGAATATTCAGTTCACTAGCCGATGAAAGGTTCAACTCCCGTACACCGTGACAACTGTTGTGCAAACTCACCTTATGGTGAAACTTTCCTGGCAAACTCGTCACTTTGAGTACGTCATGCAAAAATTCGCATACATCCATTATCTTATCGCTCGATTGACAAAAGTGTTTTCCTTCGAGTAGTCGAGGGTAATTCAACTTTACGAAAGCAGCACAACTTGCCGATGGGGCTACAACATAGTCGTAGTCTTTAAACATGTCTTCAAAACGTTCGGCGAGAGGAATAGCCTTCTTCTCAAATCCTGCATTCGCCATAGGTTGTCCGCAACAGGTCTGGTTGAGTGGATAGTCCACATCTATATTCAGATGCTTCAACAATTTATAAGTCGCGACACCTACTTCCGGGAAAAGCGTATTCACATAGCATGGGACAAATAATCCGATTTTCATTCTTATTATGATTTAGTTTGGGGACAGTCGTTAAATACCGTCCCCATGATACCTTATTATATATTAATATTGAGTGTCAAGATATACCACATGAGTCTGTAGGTATTCTTCTAGTCCGTGTTTGCCGTCAGCACCGCCGATACCCGACTTACGCCAGCCTGCATGGAAGCCCTGAATAGCTTCAAAGTTTTCACGATTGACATAAGTCTCACCGAACTTCAGTTCACGCATAAACTTGAACGAGGTATCGAGATCTTTTGTATAAATAGACGACGTCAATCCATATTCACAATCGTTTGCCATAGCGATAACTTCATCGTCTGTGTCAAATTCCACAACAGGCAAGACTGGTCCGAAGGTCTCTTGTTGAATAATATCCATATTCTGTTTTGCACCATCGAGAATAGTCGGTTCGATAAAGTAACCTTTGTCACCGATGCGATGACCACCGCAAATCAGCCCGCAACCCTGTTTCACAGCATTGTCCACCTTGCCTAGTACGGTTTCCAATGCCTTCTTCTCAATCATCGGCCCCATATCAAGGTCTGCGATTTTAGAAGGATCGCCAGTCTTGACAGCCTTGAATCCGGCTATCAGTTTCTGCATAAAGTCATCTTTGACACTCTTGTGGACATATACACGTTCAGCGTTGTTACATACCTGACCTGTGTTGATTACGCGTGAATCGATGATTGATTTGACTGCAAGGTCCAGGTCGGCATCCTTCAGTACGATGGCAGGCGCTTTTCCACCTAATTCTAACGATACTTTTGTGATGTTCGGAGCTGCTGCCAGCATAATCTGCTGTCCTGCCGCCACACTTCCCGTCAGACTTACCATACCCACTTTCGGGTTGCCTGCCAAAGCATGACCGATAACGGAACCGCGACCATAAATAACATTGATGACACCATCCGGTAAACCTACCTCTTGGCAAACCTTTGAGAAAAGGTACATATTTTCAGGAGTCAACTGGCTCGGTTTCATAACGATGGTATTTCCTGTTACCAAAGCTGGAGCAGCCTTACGGGCAATCAGGAAGAAAGGAAAGTTCCATGGGAGTATTCCTGCAGTTACGCCTATCGGTTTCTTAAACAAGAAGATATTCTCATTCGGACGGTCACTCTGGATAATTTCGCCCTCATAACGGCGTGCCCACCCTGCCATGTAATCAAAATATTCGGCTGTTACACCTACTTCGACATTTGCCAAAGCCTGCGTTTTACCGCCTTCACGAACAATAATATCGGCAAATTCGGCAGCATGCTTACGGATGCCATCTGCAAGTTTATTGAGATAATGGCCACGCTCAACGGGAGCTACTTTTTCCCATTTAATCTGTGCTTTCTCTGCAGCATCTACTGCGGCAGCGGCATCTGCCTCAGAACCTTCCGGCTGACGACTGATTACCTCTTCTGTTGACGGGTTTAATACGTCAATCCTTTTTCCTTCTTTGTTATCAACGAACTTTCCGTTGATATACATTTTAAGTTCTTTCATTGTACTTGATTCAAATATTAATAATGTTTTAATAGATTTTTAGTTATTCCGCTCTGAAATCGGAAGTAACTCTTAAAGATTTCCAGTGATATTTCCTCCTTCTCATTAGCCATTTCGAATAATATTCGTCAGAAGTCATGACTGCATTGTCATCGGGTCGGCTTCATTCCCGTAAAACTGCAGTTTACAGCATCTTATATTTATTGCCCAAGACTTTTTCGGAAACAAAAATATGAATAAACTATGATGATGTACTGTGATTTATAATCTTTTTAATTTGATTTTTGATAAAACACCAAAACATTGACTTTTTTTTATTTTGTTTCAGACCTGTTCAGACTAACGATAGGCCAACCATCTTGATCCCATGTCATCTTTCTGATAATCAATTTGGATTCACCGAATTCATTTCTGGAATAAGCATGACATACGAAATAATCCTTATCGTCAAAATGATAAGCGGCACAATGTCCGGATGCATTGAACTCATCATTATTAGCTATGACGACGGAGCCGCCACCTTTTTCCATTTTAATTCCATTTTTGTCCTGATAAGGACCAGTTATTTGTTTGGAACGACCTACGGCCACTTTATAAGTGCTTTTGTCACCCCGACAACAATAGTCCCATGATACGAATAAATAGTAATAATCTCCATGACGAAAGATAAAAGGCGCCTCAACAGCATTTTCTCCAGGTTTCTTACTCAGTTTCGGAGTTACATCATAACGGCGGGCTATCGTAAACGGGGTTCCGACAGTCTTGCATAAGTCACTACTGAGTCTGACGAGTTGTATCCCGTCCCAGAAAGAACCGAAAGTCATCCAAGGATTCCCTTTTTCATCTACAATGATATTCGGATCGATGGCATTCCAATTATCTTTCATTGGGAAAGATTCTATCACCTTTCCCTTATCTATCCATGGATGAATCGTATCTTCCGGATTGAGCGTGGAACGGACAGCATGTCCTATCAGAGACGTGTTTTTACCAAAAGCGGAACATGCATAAAACAAATGGTAATTTCCCTGATAGTAAATAATATCAGGAGCCCATGTATGGCCGTTGAATAAGGGAAGCGCATCTTTTATCCAACCTGCAACGCTCTTGAATACCGGCGTTTCCATTTTCCATGTTATCAAGTCGGTAGACGATATATTGTCAATACCCATACCTGTATAGAAGACATAATATCTGTTTCCTTCTTTGGCCATTACCGGATCATGTACCATGGGATCTTGTGTGTTGAACACAAATCGTCTAGGACCATGCTGCTGGGCATAAGTCGACAAACTGACGAACAATAGTAAAACGACAAGTTGATAGATTCTTTTCATTGTTAGTACTAACGTATTTTCTATTAAATGATAACTAATGATAGGTATACCGCGAATTTACACCGCAATGTTTACCGATGACAAAGTTAGTGATATTTATTGTCTTGCAGTTATTTTTTGCGAATTATTTAATAATCAATCGTCTTTATTCTAATATAATACATCGGGGTGCCACTGTTCTTTATATCTATATTAATGTCTCAAATAGATGATGCAACATTCAATAGAGAAAATATGAACACAAATGTCCATTTGTAGAACACCGCAATTATGGGAAAAGGCTATAACTTTGTACGAAAAATAAATATGAAGGCTTATAATAATGGTTGAAAATCAGAGAGAGAAGAATATTTACGTCAATCAACGCAGTTTTATTACATTTTAAATGAAGAAGAAAATTTTTATTACCGGTGCCGCTGGATTTATAGCCAATCAACTGACTTTGGAATTATTAAAAACAGATTGTGAGATTATCTGTATTGATGATCTCAACAACTATTATAGCACCCAACTCAAGATTGACAGATTAAAAAGGCTTGGCGTATATTATGATTCATCAGGAAATAACAAGAAGTATCAAAGTACAACGTTTCCGAACCTTACTTTTATAAAGATGAAACTGGAGAACAAAGCGGGTATAGATCAACTTTTTATGGACAACAGCTTTGATTATGTCATCCACCTTGCCGGTCAAGCTGGCGTCAGATATTCAATATCCAACCCCTATTGTTACATGGAAAGCAATATATTAGGTTTCTTGAACATACTTGAAGCATGCCGGTATCATTCGGTAAAACATTTGATATATGCGTCATCTTCAAGCGTCTACGGTCTCAATAATCATGTTCCTTTCACAGAATCGGAAAAGACAGACCAACCTGTAAGTTTATATGCAGCATTCAAAAAGAGCAACGAATTAATGGCTCATGCATATTCTGCATTATACAGAATCCCAACAACAGGTTTCCGTTTCTTTACGGTCTACGGTCCATGGGGCAGACCTGATATGTCACCGATGCTATTCTCTGATGCAATTAAGAACGGTAAAACAATTAAAGTCTTTAATAACGGGAACTTGTTTCGTGACTTCACCTACATTGACGATATCGTATCAGGAATACTCTGTACATTGGAATGCCCGCCACGACAAGAAGAATGTACTTCAGGGATTCCAACAAAGATTTATAATATCGGATGCGGACATCGTGTTCCTTTGATGGACTTCATCAGTGAACTTGAACGTCAAATGGGTAAAGAGGTTAAGAAGGAGTTCCTACCTATGCAAAAAGGAGATGTATATCAAACCTACGCAGATTCGTCCCGTCTGTTCAGTGAACATGGTTACAAGCCACATGTTCAACTTCATGAAGGACTAAAACAATTTGTCTCCTGGTATAATGATTATTATCAATAAGAATAAATGAACAATACACTACATTATCAATTTACAGTAATCGTTCCTGTATACAATGAAGAAGAAGGCATTGCCAGATTGGCAACGGCACTCGGGGAATTTATAGCGCAAGGTGCTGTGCCTTCATGCGTTCTTTTTGTCAATGATGGATCGACCGACAACAGTCAAGATCTCATAAAAAAAGAATGCGAGGCACGTCATCATTTCTTTTATCTTTGTTTCGATGGCAACAGAGGACTGAGCGCCGCCATCAAAGCGGGAATCGATTATGCTGAGTCGCAATGGGTGGGATATATTGACGCCGACCTTCAAACAGATCCTCTCGACTTCAACATTCTCCTCTCCTATGCGAATGAATTTCCGCTTGTCACAGGCATCCGGGCCAACAGAAAGGATTCTCACTTCAAACGTATTCAGTCTAAAATTGCCAATAGGTTTCGCCGATTGATGACAGGAGACACCGCTACAGACACAGGATGCCCGTTGAAAGTGATACAAACTGAATATGCCAAACGGATTCCGTTCTTTATCGGGATGCACAGATTTCTTCCAGCCTTGATAATGCTTCAACAGGACGGCAGGTTCAAAGAGATACCCGTCCACCATTATCCACGTATATCCGGACAGTCCAAATTCCATCTCTGGAACAGGCTTAAAGGGCCGTTCATAGACTGCTTCGCCTACCGTTGGATGAAGAAGCGAGCTATTCGTTATCAAATCAAATCACAGTATATTTAATATGAATATACTCACAAATATGATAGGAGTGGCAGCACTCTCCTGTTTTTCAATACGCGTCCTTCTGCAATGGTTTTTGTCAGAAAAGCAACGTAAAGTGGTGACACCCTCACTTTATTGGGTTTTTAGTCTGATCGGCTGTTATCTCTATTTTACTTATGGATGGTTGAAATCAGACATAGCCATCTTAGCCGGCCAGTTTATGTCAGTATTCATCTATATATGGAATCTGAAAATGAAAAGAGTATGGGACAAAATTCCCGTGTTCATACGTCCTTTGCTTTATTTCATTCCTCTGATGGCATTGCTCTATATCATAGCCCATTTATCTGGATTCAGAGAAGCCTTTGTGTATGACCAAAACTTGCCTCAATGGATGTTGATTGTCGGTCTGGTGGGCAACGTCCTGTTTTCTTCGCGTTTCCTGTATCAATGGTATTATTCATATCGGCATAGACGTTCAGAACTGTCAACCGGATTCTGGATCATCAGTTTTATTGGTTCCTTATTAATTATCTGTTATGGTAGTTACCGGGAGGACTGGATTCAGGTACTTGGTCAATTCAACATCATTGCTACCATCAGGAACCTCATACTTATAAAAAATAATCATGAGAACAAAGTTTGCACATTATAAGCAATGTGATATCATCACAGAACGAATTATCCTACTCATATTTATAGCAATCGTTGTCGCATTACTGCCTCTAATCATTGCACGCGATTTCACACCTTCCAACGAACTTCGTTATCTCAGTATTGCAGACGAGGCTTTACATCGCGGACTCTACTTCGCTTTTACCAATCATGGGGAAATCTATGCAGACAAGCCTCCTTTATACTTATGGATTGTCATGTTAGGTCGCAAGATATTCGGATGCCATCTGATGTGGTTTCTTTCCTTTTTCTCTCTTGTACCTACATTCATTGTCGCATATATTTTTGACTTATGGATCAGAAGATCCGCTTCCCGACAAACCAGAATTACGGCTATATTGCTACTACTGAGCAGTGATCTTTTCATCGGTGCAGGTATTATTCTCAGAATGGACATGCTGATGTGTATGTTTATTGTCATCGCATTTTATTTATTCTATCAGATGGAGGTCAACAGGAGCACAAAAGTTGCATATACATATTTATTCCCTCTATGTATCTTTATGGCTGTATTCACCAAAGGCCCCATGGGGATATTAATCCCGTTGGCAGGTACAACGGGCTATCTGCTGTTAACAAAAAGAATCAGAGCATTCCATCACTACTGGGGCATGAAGACATGGTGCATCCTGTTTTTTCTTTGCGCCGTATGGTTCACGTGTGTTTATCAAGAAGGAGGTATCGCATATATTAAGAACCAATTACTTCATCAGACATTCGGAAGGGCTATCCATTCATTTCGTCACGATCACCCCTTTTATTATTATATCATCAGTTATTGGTACACCATTGCGCCATGGTCAATACTCGGACTCGTATGTTTGATTCATGGAACATATAGGAATCTCATTCAAACGACAGAAGAAAAGTTCTTTTTGACTGTATCCGTCAGTACGTTTATACTGTTATCACTAATCAGTTCCAAAATAGAAATTTACATGCTTCCTGCTATACCTTTTTTTATCTATTTTACAACACTTCTCTTCTACAAAATAAAAGAATCAGCACTCGTGTCACTGGCTTTATTCATTCCATCTCTGCTTTTTGCCTTAATACTTCCCTGTCTGATCATAATGGACAAGTACGACCTTATCACACTTCCTACACCGGCATTGATCCCTGCAGCTATTGTTTTTTCTGCTGCAGGTATCGCTTCTATGACGGTTTTATTTATAGGTAAAAAGACATATTCGATATATTCATTATTTGCGGGGCTGTTTGCAGCGGTTTTCTGTATCGGACTGAATATATCCACAATCAATCCATACATTGGATATCGTCATGTGTGTCAGACAGCCAAGCAACTATCAAGAAAATACGACTTGTCGTATATCTATGTCTACAAAATGAGCAGAATAGATGATATTGATGTTTATATCAAACATCCCGCTCTAATCATTGATGATGATGCAAAAGAGAATGAATTTCCACGGCAGGGAATCGTTATTTTGCCCCAAGAAACACTTGATAATGGTATTCCAAAGGGATACATTAGATATGACGACGAACCCTATGCTATCTTAGTCTACAATAAACACGATACGTACAATTAGCTTATCTTTTAAAAAAATTACGGAAGCGTTGTAGAGAGGTTACTGCACTTCTGTAGCATTGTTACAGCACCGCTGTAGAGTGTTTACAGCACCGCTGTAATGTGTTTACACAGGCACTCTGTAAAATCTCTGACTGAATATTGACAATTATCTTATTGTGGTTTAGTGTTTTTACTGTCCGGCAGTTCAATACCTTGATAATAAAAAAGAGAGAGGGAGTTGAAATCCACTGATTACAACTCCCTTTTGTTATTAATGTCGGGATTACAAGACTCGAACTTGCGACCTCGCGCCCCCCAGACGTGTGCGCTACCAACTGCGCCAAATCCCGCTAATAATTTCTTTTTGCGGACGCAAAGGTAAGCACTAATTATGAGAAATACAAATTATTTGTTATAAATTTCTATTATTCTACAGTATAATTTACACCTGCGATGTCCAATAATGCTATGAAATTGAAGTATAGACCTGCTGTACCGTGATTTCCCATAGACTTGTTGATGACCTGTAAATTACTGTTTGTGTAACCGTCGTTATTTAATTTGGCTGCCATCTCTGTTGTGTTGAGAGAAGGAATAACAGTATCTTCTGTGCTATGGAAAAGCATGATAGGAGTACCTGTGTATTTCCAACCTGATACCAAAGAGTTGTTCTTCATTTCCTGGCGTAACTTCAATGACAGTGTGCTGGTTGTATCAGCCATCTCTGAAGAATAAACGTCTGTAAACTTTGTAGAACCGATCTTTGCAGTAATCTGATCCATAGTATAATTTTTCGAATATAATAAATCTGTATACTGTGATAACAATTGTCCTTTGAATATCTGTGTATAGTCAAGATTCATATTGTTTGCATTATCAATTCCTGTGATAATGAATGACAGTAGAGAAGGTGATGTCATCTCGTTTGTACTTACCATATTTCTATATGTAGCGTCTATATCGTAAGCACCAGCGCCTGAATAAGTTTTCGTAAACTGTATCTCTGATGAATATTGTTCTTCTGCCAGTCTTTCTATTGCCAAAGCAGCGTTACCACCTTCAGCATAACCGATGTTATATAGTTTGTCCCCTACAGTTACTCCGTTTGTAGAGAACCAAGAACGAACTTGTTTAAGCATATCGATTGCCTGCAAAGCTGTTGATTCGCGGTTCATGAAATACTGTGGATAATGCTGTGAAGCTCCAAAGCCGAGGTAATCAGGACATACGACTACATAACCTGCTGTTGCGAATAAAGCCATCATGTAATTGTCTGTAACAGACGGACTCTCTGAATTGGCTGCCATTGAAGAATGACTATAAAGAATAATGCCTTTGAAAGACTTGCTGTCTGCATAATCTTTGCGTGCATATACTCTACCTGATAATTTCGGTAAAGAAGTGTCTGATGACGAATAAGTAACATTGTAGAAATCTACCTGTTTCCAATTCTCTTTTGCATACTTCACTGCTTTACACAAAATAGAAGTTGAATCTGCCATCTGAGGCAAGAAGTGGTAATACTCTGGTATTACATCATTCAACTCGTACACTGATCCAGATTTTGTTACAGTAGTTGCAACAGTTGATTCTGAACTTGAACTTGTTTCTGTTATCTCATTCATTTCTGCTGTGCAGGAAGCGAGGAACATAAACAAAACTGCTAAAACAGCATAGCCGATTATAACAATAAATTTTCTCATAATAACATCTCTCCATTAATAAAATTGTAAATCTCGTAATAAACTCTCTTAAACTAAAAATCTCGTAAAAATCTCTTTCTCGTAATTGTATGTCGCAAATATAGAAACTATTTTTTTAACTTCCAAATATTTTTTTTAGAAATTCTGCCAAATATTTGTTTTTTAACATTATGACCACTATAGTTAACAGTTGTTTGCCATTAAAAGAGTCAAAATCCTTAATATACTTAAAATAAAGTATGCAATAAAGAATGTTAATGTGCATTTTAAAGCAGTTTTATGATATAGAATTCTAAAATAGACTAATTTTTTTGTTTTTTCAACGAATTTGCACTACCTTTGTATTATAATAATAAGGTACTATAATGCAATATACAATAAAAGCACCCGACACAATCAATTCAACGGTGAATTTGCCCGCTTCGAAGAGCATAAGTAATCGAGCACTGATCATATATGCACTTTCAGGGGGTAAAAAAATGCCTGAGAATCTATCCGACTGCGACGATACGGAAGTAATCATCAAGGCTCTCGAAAATATGCCTGATGTTATTGACATCAAAGCTGCCGGTACAGCCATGCGGTTTATGTCAGCCTATCTGTCTGTAACTCCGGGCTCTCACATTATCACTGGAACAGAAAGGATGAAGCACCGTCCTATCGGTGTACTAGTTGACGCTTTAAGATTTCTTGGGGCAGATATCGAATATATGGGTGAAGAGGGATTTCCTCCTCTGAAAATCACTGGTGGCAAACATGACGGTGGGCATCTCGAGATATCCGGCGGAATCAGTTCTCAATATATATCAGCCCTTCTTATGATTGGTCCGGTACTGGTAAAGGGACTGGAACTTAAACTGACCGGGGATATCATTTCGCGTCCGTATATAGACCTTACTCTATGGATGATGAAAGAATTTGGCGCCGATGCCGATTGGAGTGATATTGATACGATAACGGTAAAACCTCAGCCATACACATCACGCGACTACTATATAGAAAGCGACTGGAGTGCAGCTTCGTACTGGTACGAGATCTTGGCCATCAACGAAAATCGTGAAGATGAAATACAATTTACCGGTTTGATGGATGGCAGCATGCAAGGTGATTCGATTGCCAGATATATATTCAGTCTGCTGGGTGTCAAAACCTTATTCGAAAGTAAGGAACAAGGTGTTCCTACCACCGTTAAACTGAAAAAATTGACGAGAAAAGTACCACGACTGGATTATGATTTTGTGAATTGCCCTGACTTGGCACAAACTTTCGTTGTATGTTGCGCCATGATGAATATACCATTCCGCTTTACAGGTTTGAGGACACTCAAGATCAAAGAGACAGACCGTATATCAGCTTTGAAAACCGAGATGAAGAAGTTGGGTTATATCATAAGGGAAGAAGATGATTCGAACCTGGTTTGGGACGGTGAAAGATGTGAACCGCTGAAAGACATTTCGATTGATACGTACGAAGATCACCGAATGGCACTTGCATTTGCACCGGCAGCCATCAAAATCCCTGGATTGAAAATAAACGACCCTCACGTAGTGACAAAATCATATCCAAGCTATTGGAATGACTTGGAAAAAGTTGGGTTTACTATGACAGAAGAATAAAAAAGGACTCTATATGATTATTCTTGTTATTGCGCTCATTGTCCTGGGAATTATTGCCGCCATACTTGGATTAATGTCTAAGCACCGTGATGGTGTACCCGAGATTGTCAATGCAACAAACACTTCGTGCGCCACATGCGACGGAACAAATAGCAAGTGTGAACAGGAATGCCTGATGGAAGCATCAACAAAAGAAATAGAATACTTTGATGACGAGGAGTTGGATGCATATAAAGGTAAACAGGCCAACGAATATTCAGATGAAGAAGCGGAACAGTTTAGGGAAGTGATGTACACAATGAGACAAGAAGAGATAAAAGATTGGAACAGAAGTCTGATACTTCGCGGTATCAACATTCCCGACCAACTGAAAGATGAAGTGATCATGCTTATAGGAGATAACGAAACAGTGTGAAAAAAAAAGTAGAACATATCATCTTATTAATACCTATAGTGTTGATGATCACTATAGGGGGATGTTCTACGAGCAAAAACACATCACAGAGCAGATGGTGGCACTCTTTTAATGCAAAATACAACACATATTATAATGGTAGTTTGGCTTATATTGACGGTTACATTGAAAAAGAGAACGGCAATAAAGACAATTTCACCGAAATACTTCCTCTTTTTGCCGTAGGCAACAAGACAAGCAAAGACCTAGGAAAGGGCAACTTTGACAGGACGATAGAAAAATGCGAAAAGGCTATAAAAAGACATAGTATCAAACGTCGTCCTGTTTGGGATAAGAACCGAAAAAAGACCGAACGGGACATCGCTTGGCTCAACAGACGCGAATATAACCCTTTCTTATGGAAGGCATGGTTGCTCATGGGTAAAGCGCAATTCCAAAAAGGAGAATTTGAAGAATCCGCCGCTACTTTTTCTTACATGAGCAGATTGTATAGCGACCAACCGGCTATTTATGGTAAAGCACGTGCTTGGTTGGCTAGATGCTATACAGAATTAGGATGGTTTTACGATGCGGAAGATGTCATAACGAAAATGAAACGTGACTCGATGGACTGGCGTGCTGTAGGAGAATGGAACTGTACTTATGCTGACTATTACATACGTCAGGGGAAATATGAGGAAGCAATACCTTTCTTGCGCAAAATGATAGGCAGAGAGAAAAGAAGAAAACAAAAAGCACGTGAATGGTTTATCATGGGACAGATGCTGAATGCTTTAAACAAAAAGCAGGACGCTTATAAAGCATACAAAAAAGTGATTCGGCTCAGTCCGCCTTATGAAACCGAGTTTAACGCAAGGATAGCGCAGACCGAGGTCTTGGCAAAAGGGCAGACGAAACAGATGGTCAGCAAACTGAAACGTATGGCTATGTCGGACAAGAACAAGGAATATCTTGACCAAGTATATTATGCCATAGGTAACATCTATCTGGCACAGCGCGACACGAGTAACGCGATTGCTTCATACGAGAAGGGTGCCAATAAATCAACGCGCAGCGGTATCGAGAAAGGTGTTCTGTTATTACATCTCGGCAACATTTATTGGAATAAGGGAAAGTACAGTGACGCACGCAGATGTTATGGTACGGCTATCGGACTATTGGATAAGGACAGGAAAGACTATGAACAAATGTCCGACCGTTCCAAAGTGCTGGACGAACTGGTTCCTTTTACTGATGCGGTACAATTGCAAGACTCTCTTCAGACTCTGGCCAAAATGTCCGAACAGAACCGCAACATGTCCATAGACAGAGTAATAGATGCTCTCAAAAAGAAAGAAAAGGAAGAGAAAAAAGCCACCGAGGTAGCTAATGCTGAAAAGAACACTCAGCAACAAGGTGCCAGAGGGAATAATACAAACGTAAACAACAATACCACCAATAACACAGACAATCAGGGGTTATGGTACTTCTACAACCAAACGGCCATCATCCAAGGCAAGGCTTCTTTCCAAAAGCAATGGGGAAAGAGAGATAATGTAGACAACTGGCAAAGAATAAACAAGACTGTGGTTAAAGTTGACGGGACAGACAACAGCGCCGACAACACGAACGGTTCTGCAATGGCAGACACGAATAATGATTCCATCAAGAACAATGCCGTTGACAGTGCTGTCAACGATCCACACAAACGTGAGTATTATCTGGCACAAATACCGTTTACAGACGAACAGATAAAAGCCAGTAACGCTATCATCGAAGACGGACTTTACAATTCGGGCGTTATTTTCAAGGATAAATTGGATAATCTGAATCTTAGCGAGAAGAGTTTGACAAGACTGGTAGACAATTATCCTGATTACGAAAAGACACCTGACGCCTACTATCATTTATATCTGCTGTATTCAAGATTAGGCAATAATAAGATGGCGGACAACTATCTGAACAAACTGAAAAACAAATACCCCGACAATCAATGGACGACATTGCTGTCCGATCCGTATTATGCCGAGAATGCAAAATTCGGTATTCACATAGAAGATTCACTGTATGCCGACACCTACGATGCCTTCAAATCGAATCATCTTTCAAAAGTTAAAACAAACAGTCAACTTTCCAAATCAAGATTTCCACTGGGGAAGAACCGCGATAAATTTATTTTCATCGACGGTCTGCGCCTGCTTAATGACGGTGATGCCAATGGTTGTATCAACAACATGAAAGAAGTTATAGAAAAATACCCGAAGAGTGGAATCAGTGAGATGGCTGGTATGATACTGAAAGGAGTCAATAGTGGACGTAAACTACGCGGCGGAAAATTTGATATCGGTGATGTATGGGACAGGCGCAATGCTGTATTGAACGACAGTGATACGACTGCCGCAAAAAAGTTGATTGCTGAAAGGGATATAGATTTCTCGTTTATGCTGGTATATAAAGCTGACACGCTTAATGAGAATCAATTGTTATACGACATTGCCAAATATAACTTTTCCAATTTCCTCGTCAGAAATTTCGACCTGAATATTGTTGATGACGGCGTGTTGAGAAGAATGGAAATAAACGGGTTCCGCAACTACGACGAAGCTCTGCAATATGCCAGAAAACTATATACCGACAAAGCGGTATCCAAAGAATTATCGAAATGCAGAGGTATCATCATCAGTGAGAAGAACAAGCAACTGATAGGGAAAGAATACAGTTATAAAGACTATGACAAGTTCTATGACAAGCATTTCGCACCTCTCAAGGTCACAACCGAACCGCTCTTGTTGAATCCAGAGCCTGTCAATCCAGACAAACGACTGAAAGAACAGGAAATAAAACAAGATAAGATTGAAGAGGAAAAGAGCAATAAGAACGACAAAGAAAGCGAAGATAACTTTTATGATGATTTGGAGGACATATTAAATGAATAACGGACTATTACTATGGGTGGATGACGAGATTGAACTATTAAAAGCTCACATCTTGTTCCTTGAGAAGAAAGGTTATGAAGTGGTAACGGTTAGCAATGGCACTGATGCCATAGACCAATGCAAGCAACATAACTTTGACCTTGTTATGCTGGACGAAATGATGCCAGGCATAAGTGGACTCGAGACTTTACAGAAAATAAAGGAGATATTGCCGGCTACCCCCGTGGTTATGGTGACCAAGAGTGAAGAGGAAAACATTATGGACCAGGCCATCGGTCAGAAAATTGCAGATTATCTTATCAAGCCTGTTAATCCGAACCAGATTCTTCTTACGCTCAAAAAGAATATCCACCGTAAGGAAATCGTTACCGAAGTAACGCAAAACAGTTATCAGCATAACTTTCAGGATATCGCCATGCAGATATCCGACTGCAAATCTTACGAAGACTGGATTGAAGTATACAAGCGTCTGGTACACTGGGAACTAGAACTCAGCAGTACTGACAGTAACATGACAGAGATGCTAAAAATGCAGAAAGAGGAAGCCAACATCGGATTTACCAAATATATCAAGAACAATTATTTGCGATGGGTTGCCCCTCAACAGAACACGGTATCTCAGACAGGAAATAATCTGCAAAGGTTGATGGCTAACCGTAACAACACGAAGCCACGGCAAGAAGACGATACAGACAGACCGATGTTAAGTCCTGAAGTGTTTAAGAAGAAAGTTTTTCCCATACTGAACCAAAGTGAAAAGGTTTTTCTCATTGTACTAGATAATTTCAGATATGACCAGTGGCGTGTCCTCGCGCAGGAGATTGGCGACATGTTTGATATAGATGAAGATTTATATTTCAGTATCCTTCCTACAGCAACACAATATGCACGAAATGCCATATTCAGTGGACTGATGCCTAACAAGATAGCAGAGATGTTCCCTGAATTGTGGGTTGACGAAGATGAAGAGGAAGGAAAGAATCTGAATGAAGAGCCTCTGATACAAACCCAACTTGACAGATACCGCAGACATGACTCTTTCTCATACCATAAGATAAACGATTCAACCGGTGCAGAGAAATTCATACAGCAGTTTAAAGAACTGGAAAAGAACAACCTGAACGTTGTCGTATTCAATTTTATAGATATGCTTAGTCATGCCCGTACCGAATCCAAAATGGTTAGGGAACTGGCCAACAACGAGTCTGCCTATAGAAGTATCACACAGAGTTGGTTCAGACACTCCGTGATGAGCGACCTGTTCAAAATACTCGCCCAAAGCGACTATAAAATACTGGTAACGACAGATCATGGCAGTATAAGGACAGACAAACCGATAAAAATCATAGGTGACAGGAACACGAACACCAACCTGAGATACAAACTGGGTAAGAATCTTTCTTATGATTCAAAAGACGTTTTTGTAATTCACGATCCAAGAAAAGCCCAACTACCTGCCCCTAACCTCAGCACTACTTATGTATTTGCCTCGGGCGATTCGTTTTTTGCATATCCGAACAACTATAATTACTACGTGTCCTACTACAAAGACACATTCCAGCACGGAGGAATCTCCATGGAAGAAATCATTATACCAATCATCACCCTGACAGGAAGAAAAAGATAATCATAAATAAATATACAATGGAAATAGAAATTGAAGATCTTGCCAATATCCGCAAAGCGGCAGAAGAATTCATTGCCAATATGGGCAACAGCAAAGTATTTGCATTCTATGGTAAAATGGGTGCGGGAAAGACGACCTTTATCAAGTCGATATGTGAATGTCTTGGTGTGGAAGATGTTATTACTTCACCCACATTCGCAATCGTAAATGAATATCGTACCAATACAGACGAACCGATATATCATTTTGATTTTTACCGAATAAAGAAACTGGAAGAGGTTTATGACATGGGCTATGAAGACTATTTCTATAGTGGTGCTCCATGTTTTATAGAATGGCCTGAATTAATAGAAAACCTCTTGCCCGAAGAAGCCATAAAAGTGACCATCTCCGAGCAAGAGAACGGACGAAGAACGGTTTCTTTAGGATAAGTTCTGCTCTTCAAAATCCATATCAGCCTGAGCTACAAAGAAGACATCCTGCGGATCATAAGGTCCACGCTTGTCTTCTTTTGCTTTCTTGCACACATATTCGGATACTTTATCTATATCGATATCCACATAACCGTCTTTATCCGGTTCTGCATCCAATACGCCACTGGTATAGTAATAGTCTACTATCTTATCTAAGATATAATAATAGTCCTCATCACTGAATTTCGTCTTCAGTTCCGATGGAAGCTGATTCTTAATAAATTCCACTTCACGTGCATCTTCCTCTGCATCCATCTGAAGTTCTTCGTCTATATTAGCCATATTATAGGAGAGATCTGAATTTTTCTTCCAATTTTGCCTTTGTAGATGCACCTACGAACTTGTCTACTACTTCTCCCCCTTTAAAGAATAAGAGAGTAGGAATCGTGCGTATGCCAAATTGCGCTGCCAAGTCGTCATTCTCTTCAACATCACACTTACCAACCACAATTTTACCATCATATTCTCCTGCCAGTTCTGAAACGATTGGTGCAATCATACGGCAAGGTCCGCACCATGTAGCCCAGAAATCGATAACCAATGGTAAATCGCCATTCCTCAAACTCTCAAAATTTTCACTTGTAATCTGTACTTCCATTTTTATTATTATTTATTGTTATTAAATATCTATAGACTGCAAACGGTATGCCATCATCAGTTGATTGTATAATCGAGCGCTGGATTTTCTTTTATATATGACAAAAGTTCACGGGCGACATTGATGTTTTTGGTTCTACTCTTCAGTTTAATGTTACTATTATTTGCTACATCTCTGATTTGGAAAAACAATTCAGTAGACCCAGGATTGTCAGCTATCATTGTCGACAAATCGGAAACCATCGTATCATCTAGTTTTGAAACATCCATCATGATCGTAATGCTCCCTACATTTTTATCTTTTATATCCTGAAGAAATTCTATATTGGATATCTTTAAATCATAAAAAGTGCTGTCCTTATAACGCTGCTGACACTTCGCCGTAATGCATATCGTATAACCCTCTTGAAGTTTCCCCTGCCACATTGTCCAGTCATCACCGAAAAGAGCAAGTTCTCCAGTTCCTTCGAAATCCTCTAAAGTAACAACGCCAAAGGGTTTACCCGTCTTTGTAAATCTGGGTCTTACCCCTGTAACGATGCCACCTATTTTGATTTCTTCTCTTTTTGCAAGTTCTTCTTTATCTTCACCCAACTCACTGCAATGGGTATTGCACATATTCTCCAGTATATAATTGTATTCATCCAACGGATGAGCTGAAAGATATATGCCGACCAGTTCACGTTCCTTATTCAATTTTTCAATATCACTCCACGACTCTGCATTTGGAATCGGCGGTGTAGCTATTTCTACCGAATTGCTTTCGCCGAAAAGCGAATTTTGTGCCTGGGATTTTTCTGATTGATACAATTGTCCGTAACGCATTAGGGTATCCATAAAGGTGTCACCTTTATTATTATCGGCAAAGTATTGTTCCCGTTTGATATCAAAACTGTCGAAACCGCCACTCAACGCCATACTTTCGAAACATTTTCTGTTGCAGGCCGACAGACTTACACGTTGCACCACATCAAAAACATCCTTATAGACTCCGTTTTTATCACGTTCTTCAATGATTGCAGAAGCCGCTGAACCACCGATACCCTTCACCGCCGCCAAACCGAAACGGATTGCGCCATGGGTATTGACACTGAACTTCTGACGACTTTCATTCACATCCGGTCCCAATGTTTCTATTCCCATCGCCTTACATTCATCCATCAGTTTGGTGATTTCAGTGATATTATCCAAGTTACGGCTCATAACAGCAGCCATGTATTCAGCAGGATAATGCGCCTTAAGATAGGCTGTCTGATAGGCAACCCATGAATAGCAGGTGGCATGACTCTTGTTGAAGGCATACGAAGCGAATTTCTCCCAGTCAGCCCAAATCTTTTCCAGGACTTCTTTCTTATGTCCGTTCTTCTGACCACCCTCTATGAATTTAGGATGCAGATGGTCTAGTTTTTCCTTCAGTTTCTTACCCATCGCCTTACGGAGTGTATCACTCTCACCACGGGTAAAACCGGCCAATTGTCTACTGAGCAACATGACTTGCTCCTGGTAGACTGTAATACCATAAGTGTCCTTCAGGTATTTCTCCATACATGGAATATCATATATCACCGGTTTTCGACCTAATTTTCTGTCGATAAAATCAGGTATATAATCCATTGGTCCCGGTCTGTAAAGGGCGTTCATCGCAATAAGGTCTTCGAATGTCGACGGATGAAGTTCGCGCAAATATTTCTGCATACCGGCAGACTCAAACTGGAACGTACCGATCGTACGCCCTTCGCAATACAACTGATATGTCTCCGGGTCATCAATAGGAATCGTATCCAGATCTATTTCCACGCCCCTACTCTGACGGATGTTTTCAACAGCCTCCTTCAGAATCGAAAGAGTTTTAAGTCCCAAGAAGTCCATCTTGATAAGTCCCGTTTCCTCTATCACGCTACCCTCGTACTGTGTACACAACAGTTTACGCCCCGGGTCAGCCTTATCTTCAGCTGTAGAAACAGGCACCCAGTCACTGATTGGGTCTCGGCAGATAATAGTTCCGCAGGCATGTATACCTGTATTGCGCACATTACCTTCGAGCATCTTGGCATAACGTATCGTCTCACTCAACAGTTTATTGTTAGAAGCCTCAGCGTCTCTCAGTTCGGGTATACATTTTATAGCATTGGGAAGATTCATCTTCAACCCGTCCGGCAATTTATCAGGAATCTTCTTGCAAAGATCATTCGATATGTTCAGTGGAAGTTTTTCGACACGTGCCACATCCTTTATTGCCAATTTCGTAGCCATTGTACCGTAAGTGATAATATGCGCCACCTTGTCTGCTCCATATTTGTCGGTCACCCAATCCAATACCTTTCCACGACCGTCATCATCAAAGTCGGTATCAATATCCGGAAGAGATATACGGTCAGGATTCAGGAAACGTTCGAAAAGCAAATCATACTTGATAGGGTCTATTTTGGTTATTCCCAGACAATAAGCCACAACAGAACCGGCGGCGCTGCCACGTCCCGGACCGACCATCACGCCCAATTCATCACGGGCTGAATTGATGAAATCCTGCACGATAAGGAAGTAACCGGGGAAACCCATCGTCTTCATCACATGCAATTCAAAATTAACACGTTCTGAAACTTCATCAGGCAACGGGTCGCCATATATGTGTCGGGCTCCATCATAAGCCAGTTTAGCAAGATAATCCGCTTCAAACTTGATACGATAAATTTTATCATACCCGCCTAATTTCTTAATTTTCTTCTCACCCTCTTCATGCGACATAATAACGTTACCGTTCTCATCACGGGTAAACTCTTCAAAGAGCTGTTCTTCCGTAAATTTTTTCCGTACGTCCTCTTCTGTTCCGAATTCTTCCGGAATCGGGAAGAAAGGCATAATAGGCGCATGATCTATTGTATATTGCTCTACCTTATCCAATATTTCACAAGTATTCGAAAGGGCTTCAGGCATATCCGAGAACACTTCGTTCATTTCTTCCCTTGTCTTGAACCATTCCTGTTTTGAATACAGCATACGGTTGCTGTCATCCAAGTCCTTACCTGTAGAAAGACAGAGTAATCTATCATGAGCCTCAGCATTCTCCTGGTCCACAAAATGACTATCGTTCGAACAAATCAGTTTGATACCGTATTCTTTGGCAAACTCTATCAAGACCCTATTGGCTTTCTGCTGCAAAGGAAACGTTTCTCTGTTCGCACGGATATTCGGATCTTTCACTTCATGACGCTGCAATTCAAGATAATAATCATCACCGAACAAGTTGTGATACCATTCCACAGCCTCACGGGCTCCCTCTATATTGCCTTTTAATATCTTTGCAGGAACCTCACCTGCTATACAGGCTGAACACACGATAAGTCCTTCATGATACTTTTCCAAATCCTTGCGGTCGGTACGGGGACGCATATAAAACCCGTCTACCCAGGCACGAGAAACCAATTTGATAAGATTATGATAACCCTGTGCATTTTTAGCCAAGACGATCAGGTGATAACCACTTTGGTCTCCATGATCCCTTACTTTATCCTCCTTATTATGATGCGCCACATACATTTCACATCCCAGAATAGGGATAAACTCAGGTTTACCTTCCTCCTTTAATTTGGCATTTTTCTTCTTGCAATAATTATAAAAATCTTTTATACCCATCATGTTTCCATGATCGGTAACCGCCATCCCCCTCATTCCATTTGCGATAGCCTTATCGACCAGTTTCTGAACACTGGCCTGACCATCTAGAATAGAGTAATATGTATGTACATGTAAATGAACAAAATCCTGCATGTTGTATATAGATTGTGATATTTTCAAGTTGTAAAGATACTCTTTATAGCTGAGATAACAAAAGAAAAAGTCGAAAAATTTGTATTATACATAAAAAAGGATTACCTTTGCAAACTGAACGAAGCTTCGAAAAATACAATGGGAGAACGAATTAAAAAACTTAAGAAGATACGAATACACCGCGAAGGAACTGATACGCTAATCTATGGATTATTTTTTATCATTGCCGTCGCCGTCATTTTATGGCGCTCTTTTGAAACCACGATACCTTTTTGGTGCTTTACTGTTATTTGTACTGTCATCTATTGTATAGTTACAAATTTCTACAGATGCCCGATACGTTACTTTAATGGTGAGACCAATAAAGTTGTAGTTGCACCTGCCGACGGTAAGATTGTCGTTATCGAAGAAGTGGAGGAAAACGAATATTTCCATGATAAGCGTTTGATGATTTCAATCTTTATGAGTTTGTTCAACGTTCATGCCAACTGGTTCCCTGTAGACGGGAAAGTGAAGTTTGTCCATCATCAGAACGGCAATTACCATAAAGCGTTTCTGCCTAAAGCCAGTGAAGAAAATGAGCGCGCAGACATTATGATAGAGACAGAAGACGGTACGGAAATATTATGCCGTCAGATTGCCGGAGCTGTAGCCAGAAGAATCATCACATACGCAAAAGAGGAAGAAGAATGCTATATCGACGAGCACCTCGGTTTTATCAAACTAGGTTCCCGAGTTGATGTATTTTTGCCTATAGGTACTGAGGTTTGCGTAAAAATGGGACAAAGCACTACCGGTGACCTTACCGTCATTGCTAAACTGAAATAAAATGGCTAACTGCATAACAAAAATCATACCCAATACACTTACTTGCTGCAACTTGATTTCCGGTTGTATTGCCACATCGTTTGCATTGGCAGGAGCATCCGACAAAGCATTCCTTTTTATTGTGATAGGTGCAGTATTCGATTTCTTTGACGGGATGAGCGCAAGACTTCTGGGTGTTTCTTCACCTATCGGAAAGGAGCTCGACTCTCTTGCCGATGATGTCACATTCGGTGTCGCGCCGGCATCTATGGTTTTTTGTTTGCTTTATACAATCGAATATCCGTCATCTCTCGAATTTGCAAGACCCGTATTACCCTATTTCGCTTTTGTCATAGCAGCATTTTCGGCGCTGAGGTTAGCTAAGTTCAATTTGGATGAGCGGCAGACAACTTCGTTTATCGGCTTACCGACACCTGCCAATGCCTTGTTTTGGGCATCACTGATTACTGGCACGTCATTAGAAGACCACGGTACGGTCGTATTACCTCTTGTATTAGGATTAATCATCTTGTGCTGTTATCTTCTTATTGCGGAGATTCCAATGTTTGCCCTAAAGTTTAAACATTGGAACTGGAAGGGTAATGAAATAAAATATGTCTTTATTCTTTCCTGCATTCCTTTACTTCTCGTATTTCGGCTTGGTGGCTTTGCTATTATCATAGCCTGGTATGTAATTCTGTCGGTTATTTCAAACAAAAGAAACAAATAGATAATGTATGGATTCCTTGTTTTCATTCTCGTCTTTTTTTCTATCATCGCTTTCGTGATTGGAAAATTTGTATTTAATGTATATAAGATTATACATAAGACAAAGAAAACGGCGGAGGAGTTTGCAAAGAACATGAATAACGGGAATCCTGGCGGATTCGACAGCAGGGATTATACAGGAGGAAAAGAAAAACAGACATCAGGTAACGATGATGTTATCATAGACACAAGAAATCCCGATGTGTCTAAAAGAAAAATATTCTCCCCGAAAGAGGGAGAATATGTTAAATTCGAAGAAGAATCTTAATTGTGAACTAGTGTTCCTATCTCTTCACCGTTCATAACCTTTTTCAGGTTGCCTACTACATCCATATTGAAGACATAGATAGGCAGATTATTTTCCTTACACATGGTCGTTGCCGTAAGATCCATTACTTTCAGTCCCTTTGTGTATATCTCATCATAAGTGATATCTTTAAATTTGGTGGCTGTCGGGTCCTTTTCCGGATCAGCTGTATAGACGCCGTCTACGCGTGTCCCCTTCAACATGACATCTGCCTCTATTTCTATGCCACGAAGAGAAGAACCTGTGTCTGTCGTGAAATAAGGATTTCCTGTCCCGGCACTGAATATACATATTATACCTTTCTCCATCGCCTCTATGGCATTCCACTTGTTATAGAATTCGCCGATAGGTTCCATACGGATGGCTGTCATCACCTTCGTTTTTACGCCCAGTGAACCTAAGGCACTGCTCAGTGCCAATGAGTTGATCACCGTAGCGCACATACCCATCTGGTCACCCTTTACACGGTCAAATCCTTTTCCCGTGCCACTCAGTCCGCGGAAGATGTTTCCACCGCCGATTACAATTCCTATCTGCACTCCCATATCAGATATTTCTTTTATCTGACTTGCATACTCTCCCAGGCGTTCAGGGTCTATACCAAAACTTTGTTTACCCATTAAACTTTCGCCACTCAACTTTAATAGAATTCTCTTGTACTTTGCCATATTGTGTAATGATTTAATTATTTACTCTATGATATATTTCACTTCTTTGAAAGCATATCGACGTATTTTGTGATCCGTATCCCGAAGCAATAGATGACCGTCATCCTCCACACCTTCTATCGAAGCACGGAACAGTCCCTCACTGTCACTATATGGAAACAGACCTTGACTTCTATATAAAGACGACATGTACTCGTCACGTATATCCCTGTAATCACCCTTTTTGATCAGCGTCATATATTCTTTTAATTTCTCAACGACATCATCCAGAACACACTTAGGGTCGGTCTCTTTACCCAATATTCCATACAACGATATCGGATTGGTCGCCGTACAATGAAATTCCTTCTGATTGATATCTATGCCCGTACCGAATACACAATCTCGGATACCATGGCTCGTAATTGTAGTTTCTATCAGTGTTCCGCTGATTTTATTGTCACGCCAGTATACATCATTGGGCCATTTGACAGTTATATCATCCGTATACGTATCCAACGTCTTCTTGACAGCTAAAGCTATCGCCATAGACAGCACGAACTGTTTATTGACAGGTACGGAAACAGGATGCACCAAAACACTGAACAGAAGATTTTCATCCCTTTCCGACTCCCATACATTACTACCTTGTCCCTTACCGGCCGTTTGATATCCAGTCCATACCACCACCATCTTATCTTCATCTATAAGAGAGGATAAATGGTTCTCGCGTAGATAGCGGTTTGTCGAATCCGTTTGTTCCAGATATATAAGTTCCGTCTTCATTTTGTCAATATGGTATAGGCAGGAAAGCATCCTCTATATGATTAATACTGATGTCGTTTTCGTTCGAACCGACAATAGATATGATATCGAAACGGATATCCTTATCAATACGGTATAATTTAATGTAAGCATTGGCTGCGACCATGATACTTCTTACTTTCTGGCGGTCAACAGCCATTTCGGGTGCCATGATATAAGCATCAGCACGAGTTTTCACTTCCACGATAACGCACGTATCATCTTTGAAGGCCACTATATCAAGATCACGCCGTTTATATTTCCAGTCACGATGCAGGATAACATAACCTTTCTGTTGCAGATATTCAGCCGCCTTTATCTCGCCCCAACGTCCTAATTCATTATGCGCCGCCATTATTCTATTATTTTAATTGCAAAATTACGATTTTTATCCTACCCGACAAAACACAAGTCGGGAAATTATTGTAAATTTGCACGAAAAAGAACAATATATGGAAGAAGAACAAATAAAGAAAGATGAAAGGTATATGCAATTCGCTTTGGACGAAGCGCATAAAGCCTTAGATGAAGGTGAGATACCGATAGGCGCGGTCATCGTATGCAAAGACAAGATTATCTCGCGTGCCCATAACATGACTGAGACATTATGTGATGTCACCGCCCACGCAGAGATGCAGGCCATCACGTCCGCAGCCAATTTATTGGGCGGTAAATATCTGGACGGTTGTACCCTTTATGTCACAGTGGAACCGTGCAGCATGTGTGCCGGTGCCATAGGTTGGGCACAGATATCACGTATTGTTTACGGAGCAGGCGACGAAAAGCGCGGTTATCGCAAACTGGCACCGGGCTCTTTTCATCCCAAAGCCATAGTTCAATCCGGGATATTGGAAGATGAATGCCGCCAGATTATACAGGATTTCTTCAAAAATAAAAGGTGATTGTCATTCAATCACCTTTTATTATATTATCTATTTCACCAATATCACCAAATACTTGCTGGTACTCCAGAAAGACTGTGGGTTAGAGATATGCAGGATAAACTGGTCACTGGCATCCCGTTGTATACTATATGAGCCTGCCGGATGTGTAGTAAGCAGTTTGGCATATTTCGAATACAACTTGATATCTTTGTCCACACGGATATCAATCTTGGTAAAGTAATTCTTATTGAATGAAGCCTGCAACACTTTTCCATCCTCAATGATATGTTGCTCTTTCAGTTCCTTCTTCGTTCCGAACACAAACCAAGCCGAATTCAATTGTTTGTCCTGGTTATTGATAGTCTGCGTTTTCTGATTACTCTCATCGGTCAGACTTGATACATTCGTGTTCAGATTCGCAATCGTTTCATCCAGTTCGGAAATATGTATATCCTTTGCGTCCAGTTCGGCGCGCAACTGCTGCAACTGCTGGTCTTTTGCATCCAACTGTTTTGTAAGATTGATAATCGTACGTTTCAGTTGAACACTATTAAAAGAACTTTCCCTCAACTGCTCTTTCAGTTTGCTGATCAGTTCTCTGTTCTGCTTCATCGTAGTCTGGATGAACATGATATTCTCCTTTATCCTTTGAGTCATATCCGTGCCCTCACCCTGTTTAGCAAGGGCTACTCTGTTTTCAGCCTCATTTATTTCACGGAAACCTTCATTGATATCATTCAGGGTCCCCATCATATCATTTATCTCATTATCTTTTTGTGCCAATATCTTCTGCAACGAGTCAGTCTGTTGAGCCGTCACTATATTTGTCTGCGGTTTGTTATTGTTACATCCCACAAATACCAACGATAATACAGCGATATACAATAATCCTTTTTTCATATATTTTCTTCTTTGTTTTTATGTTCCTTTGTATTTTTCCCGGCGAGGACAATGACAATTTCCCCACGTGGTTCCACATCCGTAAAATGCTGAATGACCTCTTGCAGTTCACCTCTTACACTTTCTTCATGTATCTTAGATATTTCGCGGCAGACACTGACCTGTCTTTCCGCGCCGAATACGTCTGAAAATTGCTGCAATGTCTTTACCAGTCTGTAGGGTGACTCGTAAAAGATCATCGTGCGGACTTCATCCTTCAGACCTTCCAGTCTGGTAGCCCTTCCTTTCTTGGGCGGTAAGAAACCTTCGAAACAGAACCTGTCATCCGGCAGTCCTGAAGCCACCAAGGCTGGAACAAACGCCGTAGCACCCGGCAGACATTGTACCGTTATACCCGACTTGACAGCCTCGCGCACCAGAAAGAAACCGGGATCACTAATGCCAGGAGTTCCGGCATCACTGATAAGCGCCACAGTCTGTCCCGCCTGCAATCTTTCAACTATTCCGGCAGAAGTACCATGTTCATTGAATTTATGATGAGACATCAGATTGTTCTTGATCTCGAAATGTTTCAACAGGATACCCGATGTTCTTGTATCCTCTGCCAATATCAAATCTGCCTCTTTCAAGATACGAATAGCCCTCAGAGTGATGTCTTCCATATTCCCTACCGGTGTAGGAACTATATATAGTATTCCCATAATGAGTACAAATATATATAATTATTTGATTTATTCAAAAAAAGCGGCCATTTCTTTGCAATTTTTAAAACGTCTTTGTATTTTTGCACCTAATATGGGTTTAAGAAAAGAGTATTCATACTATAAACAGAAAATATGTTAGACCAGAAAATCACTTTCGACAAATTTATACGTTGGTCACTGACAGCCCTTCTTGTCATGGCCATCCTTTACATTACCAATTATCTCAGCGAGGTACTTCTTCCATTCTTTGTTGCATGGCTGTTGGCATATCTGGTATATCCAATAGTCTGTTTCGTACAATACAAATTGCACTTCCCCGGTAGAGTCGTATCTATCATCGTAACACTCGTATTTGTCATTGCCGTCCTGGGGGGAATACTGTACCTCATCATTCCACCTATGATTGAGCAATTCGAGAAGTTGGGAGATTTGGCTACAAGATATCTTCATCAGACCACCCACATCAGGAATTTTCCTGCCACCATACAAGAATGGTTGAGAAACAACAATTCGGGTATCGAAAAGTTTTTCAAGAACAAAGAGGTGACTGAGGCTATTAAGAACGCCATGCCCGGTCTGTTCTCAGTATTAGGACAAACCGCCAATGTCATCATCAGTATTGTAGCGTCCCTCATCACCTTGTTATATATGTTCTTCATTCTGATGGATTACGAGACGCTGTCTTCCAATTTCATCAAGATATTTCCTAAGAAGAACAGACCATTCTGGAAAACACTGACTGGAGATGTAGAGAGAGAATTGAACAGTTATATACGTGGTCAAAGTCTTGTCGCACTTTGTGTCGGCATCTTATTCTGCATCGGTTTTACCATTATCGACTTCCCCATGGCCATCGGCTTGGGCATATTGATTGGTATTATGGACCTGATACCCTATCTTCATACATTTGCATTGATACCCACTGTATTTCTTGCTCTGCTTAAATCTGCCGACACCGGACAGAATTTCTGGATTATCCTGTTATCCGCCTTGGCTGTCTTTGCCGTTGTACAGATTATAGCAGATATGGTTCTTACACCTAAGATTATGGGTAAGGCCATGGGACTGAACCCGGCCATACTACTTCTGTCCTTATCGGTATGGGGTACGCTGCTTGGATTTATCGGTCTTATCATCGCCCTCCCGTTAACGACTATAATCATTGCTTACTATCAAAGATATGTAACCAAGGAACAAGAAAATGATGAAATTCCCGAAAAAAGCAGTGAATAATTTGGTGGTTTAAAAAAAACGCCGTACCTTTGCACTCGCTTAACAAAAAAAAGCGCGGCATGATCCGCTAGCTCAGTTGGTAGAGCACAACACTTTTAATGTTGGGGTCTTGGGTTCGAACCCCAAGCGGATCACAAATCACGGATTTAGAGGGATACCGAAAGGTGTCCCTCTTTTTCGTTCTTATACATGCACTTGCGTTCCAATTCGTTGGTTTAGAGGGATTAATACCAATGTTTAACCCCGCGGCTAACGGGAATTAATGGGAACAAAAAAGACCTCTCGGGAAGGTTTTGTGATACAACATGTGTTACAGAAACAGGTGTGTGATACAAAAAATTGTGATACAAGCTTTCTCGCTGTTTTTCCATTTTTCCATAAACTCGAAAGCCGCATAAAAACGCTTTAATATGGTACGCGAAAGAGTTTCTGTTGTGTTTAACAGAAGAAAAACAGTTGAAAAATGTGGATTTGGCTATGTTGAAATCCAAATTTATTTGAGTCGCACAGGTCGTAAGTTCATTGGACTTGGTAAGTGCAGACCCAATGAGCTTAAAGACATGATTTCGTCATTAGAAGTACAGAATGAGCTAAAGCGCTGTAAAGACATCATTTCAGCAATGCTTTTGTTCGATGACGAAATGACAGTTCAGCAGTTTGAAAGTTATTACTTAAGTAAGAAGAAATCCAGAAGTAATAATTTCTACAAAGGGACAGATCAAGCGACAAACTTCATTATCTATCTGAAGGAGAGCATTGATAAGGAAAGGTTCAGTGACGGCACTCGTAAGCACAAAATCTGCACTTTGGAGGCAGTGAAACGTTTCGGCAAAATCAAAACATTTGCAGACCTCACTCCTAAAAACATTCTTGAATTCGACGAATGGTTGCATGATGGTTCCAGAACAGACGTGTCTGTGCACACCTACCACAAACACCTTCGTAAAGTGACGCGCTATCTGCGAATGGCCGATATGATTCCTGTTGATCCATACGAACGTGTCAAATTGAGCCGAGGTAAGAGCAAAGAACGACAACCTCTAACAGAGGATGAATTGGACAAATTGAGAGCAATTAAGTTGACGGAGCCTATGGACCATGTGCGAGACCTTTTCATCTTTGCTGCCTATACCGGCCTTGCATATTGTGATGTACAGGTGTTCAATTTCGATCAGATGACGGAAAAGATTGGAAATATATACTATATAGATGGCAAACGGCTCAAAACAGGTACAAAGTTTTTTACCCCTATCTTAACCCCGGCAATGGAAGTATTAAAGAAGTACGATTACAACTTACCCAAAATTACGAACCAAAAGGGAAATGAGTATTTACATCTCATTCAACATGCCATGGGACTTCGCAAGAGTCTGACCTTTCATGTTGCCAGACATTCCTTCGCAACTTTAGCTATTTCACATGGCGTGCCTATTGAAGATGTAGCCAGAATGTTAGGTCATGAAGACATTCGTACTACACAGATTTATGCCAAGATTCTGAAGAGCACCATCAATGAGTATTCCACAAAATTGCAGGATTCGATAAAATAAAGACGTTAAGCTACTTAATCCGCAGCGATCATCTCAACTTGATTGTTGCGGATTTATGTATTAGCTATGAGATGCATCCTTCAAAATGAAGAAAAATATACAGTAAATAACACATCTGAAATAGAACGGCGACCAACAAAGATGAATATGTTATGAACTCATATTTAGAATTAGTTGCAGACTATATGTATTGAGAGAAGTAGATCACTTGCCATCAATGAGTTAATAAAACAAAATTTTGGGCTATTTACCTCTTTTGCAACTCAGTTGCAAAGAATTATATATACTTTTGTAGTCAAATGAAAAGAATACAATACATATCATCTATTGCAATAGCATTGATAATGATGATGTTGACAGCCCCCATGTTGCATCATCATCACAACAATCAGATATGTACAATTGAGGAAATTTGTGCCATTGACGGAAATATCAATGATAATCATACCTCACATGCTCAAAATGAAGAAGAAGGATGTCCATTGCAGCAAATTCGTAATTTTACAAGCAATGTGAAGAGCGCAACAAATGCATATGACATTTCTTTATCTCAAATTCCGTGGCTATTAGGTATATTTACAAACACAATAATTGATTTTAATAATAGTGATTGCAGGATTATTGATTATCCAACTAATTATGCGGAACTGACTCAAGCAAATAATACTGCACATTCAAGAAGAGGACCTCCCCTTTTGTAATAATACAACATTTTTGAGAAGGTAATTCTTTACATATTCAATTACTATAGATCATCTAACATAGAGAGAATCCAATAAGTTTGAATTTATTGAATTGCTTGACTATATAATACTATTGGCAATTATGTATTGCTAAATATATAGTTTTCAAGATCATGTGCCTTCCAAAAATTGCGATTTCATCTGACATTCATGTGTCATTAATGTAATTAATCTTAGGAGAAGAATGGTATCTTCTCATATATAATTTACATATAATCCATTTAGTTAATTGTAAGAAATTTTAAAATCATGATCAATAAAATCATTTTATATTCCATACGACATAAATTTGTCGTACTATTACTGGTCGTTATAATAATCGGTGGTGGCTTTTACTCCCTCCGTACCATTAATGTTGACTCAACGCCCGATATTACTAACAATCAAGTCCAGATAATTACTACTGCAGAAAATCTGTCAACAGGCGATATAGAACAGTTTGTCACTTATCCAGTTGAATTAGCCATGTCTAATTTACCTGGAGTAAAGGATATTCGATCTGTATCTAGATTTGGGCTTTCTGTCGTTACCGTTATTTTTACGGATAAAATGGGCACATACCAGCCACGTCAGTTGGTACAAGAAAAATTAAGTGAAGTAAAAGAACAAATACCGGAAGGTTTTGGAACGCCGAAAATGGGACCAATTACAACAGGTCTCGGAGAAATATTTCAATACACATTGGTTCCCAAAGATTCCTCAAAATATACGCCGCAAGAATTGCGTACAATACAGGACTGGATCGTAAAACGTCAAATGGCAATGATGCCAGGGGTTGTAGAGGTGAATTCGTTTGGAGGCAGTATAAAACAATATGAAATTGCTCTATCATCAGAACGTCTAAATGCTATGAACATAACGATATCCGATGTGTTTGAATCACTCAAGAAAAACAATATCAACACAGGCGGGGCTTATATTGAGCGGGATCACATGGCAAACTTTATTCGCGGAGAAGGATTATTGAAGTCGATAGATGATATAAAAAGTATTGTTGTAAAGAAGGAAAATGGAATTCCGATTTTAGTAAGTGATGTCGCAGAAGATGTCCGATTTGGTGAGCAAGTACGTTATGGAGCCTTCACGCAAGATGGCCATGAGGCTGTAGGTGGCATGATACTGATGCTTAAAGGAGCCAACTCTGACAAAGTTGTAAGAAGTGTAAAAGAACGGATAAAGTCAGTTCAAAAGTCATTACCTCCTGGTATTACGATAAAGCCATTTCTTGATCGTTCCAATCTCATTCAACGCACAACAAGTACTATTGGACGCAATTTGATAGAAGGTGCTCTTATTGTTATTTTCGTACTAGTACTGCTCTTAGGAAGTATTAGAGGTGGCATTATCACGGCGTCGGTTATACCGTTAGCTCTTCTTTTTGCTTTTATTCTGATGCGCATTTTTGGGGTATGGGCCAATTTAATGAGCTTAGGAGCCATTGATTTCGGAATTATAGTGGACGGTGCGGTGATAATCGTTGAAGGTATTACTCATAAGATAGAATCAAGAACGAAAAAGAAAATGGAATTCAATCGAGATATTATGGATACCATAAGTTACGATTCGGCATCCACAATGATGGGTTCTGCCTTTTTCGGACAACTTATCATACTTATCGTATTTACGCCCATACTGTTTCTTTCAGGTGTGAGCGGTAAAATGTTTCAACCTATGGCTTTAACATTCTCTTTTGCCATAATAGGTGCAATTATCCTATGTCTTACGTACGTACCAATGATCTCATCTATAGTATTGCGTCCATCCAGAAAGCCGAACAGTATTATTACTCGTTTAGAAAACAGACTTGAGGAATTTAGTTTGAGATTAATGAATAAAATACATGCAGGCTATGAACCGCTTTTGAATTTCTCACTTGGTCACAAAACACTTATTCTTTCCGTTGCTATTTCTTTATTTGCTATGGCAGTAATAGCGTTTAGTCGCATGGGGGGAGAGTTTATGACTAGTTTAGATGAAGGTGATATTGCCATGCAGACATTTTTGCGCCCAGGCAGTTCTCTATCCGAAACTATAAAACGAGAAGAAGAGGTGGAACGGTTATTACTAAAGAGTTTCCCTGAAATTAAAACCGTATGTGCCCGAATTGGTGTTGCTGATATACCGACCGATCCTATGGGATTTGATTATACTGACAGTTTCATAATTCTGGAAAAAGACATGAGTAAATGGAAATCAGCAAAGACAAAAGAAGAATTGATTGAGAAGATTAAGGCTAAACTAAGTGTGCTTCCGGGTTTGAATTTCTCATTTTCGCAACCTGTAGAATTACGATTTAATGAGTTACTAACAGGTATACGAGAAGATGTTGCAGTGAAACTATATGGTGATGACCTTGATAAATTAAATGAAATGGGTGAAAAGATGGTTAGCATCATCAGCAAGATAAAAGGAGCAGGAGACGTATCACTTGAACGAACGTCAGGACTTCCACAAATAACAGTAAAGTACGATCATCAAAAAATAGCCCAATATGGACTGAATATAGAAAAACTGAATCAGTATGTGAGTGCTGCATTTGCCGGCAGTAAGGCTGGAGTGATTTTCGAAGGGGAAAAACGTTTCGATATGGTAATACGCCTTGATCAGAAAGAGCGAAAGGGCATAGAAGACTTGCAAAATTTATATGTCGACTTGCCAGACGGGCAGCTTATTCCATTGAAAGAAGTGGCTGATATCAGTTATCAGCCAGGTCCAATGCAAATATCAAGAGATCAGGCCTCACGGCGAATATATGTTGGGGTGAATGTACGAGGAAGGGATGTTCAGTCGCTTGTAGAAGAAATCCAGAAGAAACTAGACAAAGAACTTAAGATGCCGGCGGGCTATCGAATTACTTATGGCGGAGAATTTCAGAACTTGCAAGATGCCAAGGCTCGCCTGATGATTGTAATGCCAATAGCGATGCTGCTTATTTTCATCTTACTCTATTTCGCCCTGAAATCTGTTAAGCAGGCTTTGATGATATATATGGCTGTGCCACTTGCCGTCATCGGAGGTATTTTCTCACTTGTCTTGCGTGGCATGCCATTCAGTATTTCAGCAGGAGTAGGGTTTATTGTCCTCTTTGGAGTTGCAGTACTCAATGGACTTGTATTAATTAATAGGTTTAATTCATTAAAAGAAAAAGGAATGACAAATGTAATAGATCGCATTAAAAATGGAACACGCGAAAGATTGCGTCCTATACTCCTTACAGCTACTGCTGCCATGATGGGATTCTTGCCAATGGCTGTTTCTAGTTCTGCAGGAGCAGAAGTTCAGCGGCCATTAGCTACCGTCGTTATTGGAGGGTTGTTTAGCGCAACATTGCTTACATTGATAGTTGTGCCCATCTTGTACGCTTTGGAAGAACGAATCGGTAAGCACCCTCTGCCTGGCAAGATGATATCGTCAACAGCCTTTGTTATTATGATGTTGGCAATGCCTTCGGCAATGAAAGCCCAGCAGCCTATATCACTCAACAAGGCTATTCAGATGGCAATAGATACTTATCCGTCAATTAAATCAGCCAGGTTGGATGTGAAAGCTCAAACGGAGCTGAAACGTACCGCTTGGGATATTGGAACTACTGAAATATCCACAGGTACTGAAGAAAAGGGTAGAGGTAACAATGCCATAACAACACTAATATCAGTCAGACAGAATCTCGATATTCTAGGAATAGGAGCCCGTTCTAAATATTATAGTAAACAAATAGATGTTTCCAAAGCACAAGTTAAGGTAGCAGAGATAGAATTGCGTCGTGAAGTGAGTATTGATTATGGAACGGCTTATGTGGCTCACCAACGTCTGATAGTATATGATAGACTTGATTCTATTTATAGGAATTTTGAGAAAGCCGCAAAATTGCGTTACGAGACTGAAGCTACCTCGAAGTTAGAATATATCTCAGCCCAAAACCAAGCTCGACAGATAAGGCTGATGAAGCAGCAGGCAATTCAAGATGAACAGATAGCACTAAGAAATCTCAATCGTTGGCTTGGAGACAAAATTCTTTATACAACAGACGGTAGCATTGCCGGATTGTCAACTGATATTATTCAACCATCGACAATTCATCCTACATTGCAATTTGCTGATGAAAAGATAAAACTTGCGGGAAGCAAGTATAAAATGGAAAAATCAGAATTCTTTCCTAAGTTTTTTGTTGATTACGGTCGGCAAAAGATAGGATCAGTATCGGGCTATTATTCCTATCAAGTTGGTCTAAGTATACCGCTTTTCTTTGGAGCTCAGTCTGGACGTACTAAATCTGCAAAGATACAGTGTGATATTGCTCAGCAGAACTATGATCTTCAGCAGCGAGAATTGACATCACAACGAAATACCACCACTGGTCAATATGAAAAATGGAAAAGTTCCTTGAGCTATTATAATGAGACAGCTCTTCCTTTGGCCAAAGAGCAGCAACAAGCCGCTATGCAGTACTATCTAAAGGGAGCAACAGATTACATTGGATTCATCCAAAACATGAAAGATGCTGCCCAAATTCAATTGGACTATTGGAATTGTTATAGTGAATATCTGATCACGAAATTTAATTTGGAATATTATTATTAATCATATATACAAAAGAAATGAAATACAAATTATTATATGTAGTTATCGTAGTTAGTTCTACAGTTATTCTGTCTTCTTGTGGGAAAAAAGAAGAACAGTCAAAAGAAGTTAGTACCTCTGTTCGCGATGGAAATGCGTCACAGGCCGACGTATCTCTTACCGACGCTCAAAAGGATTCTCTCAATGTTACCATTGGCAAGATGCCCACTTATAAGTTTCATGGGCTGATAGAAGCCAATGGTACATTATCCGTAATGCCACAGAGTGAAGCTTCAGTATCACCATATATTGGAGCTAATGTAAAGATGATATTTGTAAAAGAGGGACAAACCGTTAGTCGCGGACAAGTTTTGGCAAGTCTGTCACATCCCGATTTGCTTGATTTGCAGAGCCGTTATTTAACATCATACAATCGTATGAAGTTTGTTGCCCAAGAATATAATCGCCAGAAAAAACTTTATGCAGAGAAAATTGGTGCAGGAAAAGATTTCCAACAGATACAGGCGGAATATAATTCTTTAAATGCAGAACTTCGGACGACGGAGTCACAGCTCAATCTTATTGGAATAAATCCTGTCAGTGTGCGCAAAGGTAAGGCCATTATGAGCATAGCTGTTAAAAGCCCTATCAATGGTACAGTGGAAAAAATTAGTATAAAGACAGGTCAGTTTGCCGATTCTCAAACCCCGATGTTTCGTGTCGTCAATATAAACAATGTTTATGCAGATCTTCTGGTTTTTGAAAAAGATATTCCAATGGTAAAAGTTGGTCAGAAAGTTTCACTATCCTTGAAATCTGCCACTGGTGCAACATATACAGGGAAAGTGTATTCTGTGGGAACCACATTCGACAGCAACCCCAAGGCTGTACATGTGCGTGTCAGTATCGATGGAGCAAAGCGAGGGCTTATCGTGGGAATGTATCTCTGTGGAAAGATAGAATCAAGTATAAAAAACCTTGTCGCAATACCTGAAGAGGGAATCGTGGATGATTCAGGAAAATCATATATTTTTTCAGTGACACATCAAAATAACAAGTGGCTTTTTCATCCTATTGAGGTAAAGAAGGGAAGGACAGAAAATGGATATGTGGAAATTGTGAAAGCTGAAAGAATAAGCAACAATACAATTTTTGCACTTGATAACGCCTATTATATACTTTCCGAAATGAAAAAGAATGAAACAGGCGAAGAGTAGTTTATAAGAATGTATTTACTAATATTATTTATCGTATGAACCAAAAATTGTTTAAAATAATAGTTTCTGCAATACTTTTGATAGGTGCTGTTATAGTTGAAAGAATGGCTAATTTAGCCGTTTGGCAACTTCTGATAGTATATCTTGTTCCATATTTACTGGTGGGATACGATGTTATTAAAGAAGCTCTTGTGGGCTTAGCCAAAGGGAATGTCTTTAATGAAAACTTCCTTATGGTTATTGCCACTTTTGGAGCATTGTGTATTGGTTTCTTGCCAGGAAGTGCAACAGAATTTCCAGAGGCGGTGTTTGTTATGCTGTTCTTTCAAGTGGGAGAACTGTTTGAGGACATAGCAGAGGGGCACAGCCGAAAGTCTATTTCGGATTTAATGAACATTCGTCCTGATTCTGCTAATGTGTTACGTGGTAATGCTATTAGTGTAGTATCACCAGAAACCATAGCTGTAGGAGAAATTATTGTAATAAAACCAGGAGAGAAGGTTCCTCTTGATGGCATAGTGATGGAAGGTTCGTCCAATCTGGATACAGTTGCATTGACAGGTGAAAGTCTTCCTCGAGAAATAAACGTAGATGATACCGTTATATCAGGTTGCGTTAATATATCTGGTTTACTCAAAGTAAAAGTCACGAAAGACTTCGGACAGTCTACAGTTTCTAAGATTATTAACTTAGTAGAAAATTCAAGTGTAAATAAATCGAAGAGTGAAACCTTTATTGCTAAATTTGCTCGAGTTTATACACCAATCGTAGTGTCTGTGGCACTTGCTCTAGCTATCTTACCACCTCTTTTTTCTTATGATTTTATGGTAACATTTCCTGTGTGGCTAAATCGCGCATTGACATTTCTGGTAGTATCTTGCCCATGTGCATTGGTTATATCTGTTCCCCTCACTTTTTTTGGAGGCATTGGTGGAGCTAGCAAGAATGGAATACTCATAAAAGGAGGAAACTACATGGAGACACTTGCCAAAATTGGAATTGTCGTTTTCGATAAGACAGGAACGTTGACAGAAGGGAAATTTGAAGTTAGCACCATTCATCCAAATAATATTAATGAAAATCAATTGTTACATTTAGCCGCTCATGTTGAACGTTTCTCTACACATCCTATAGCCATTTCTTTGCGAAATGCATATCCCAATGAAAACGATGACTGCAAGATAGAAGATATAGAAGAAATATCAGGCCATGGTATTCGTGCAAAGGTGAATGGCGAGATTGTTTGCGTAGGTAATACCAAGATGATGGATTCTATTGGGGCAAAATGGAAGCCATGTGAAAAGAGCGGTACAATTATTCATATCGCTGTCAATGGATTGTACGTTGGGCATATCGTTATATCAGATAAGATTAAGGAAGATTCAAAAGATGCGATTGCCGCCCTGAAAGCAGAAGGTATTGAAAAAACGATAATGCTTACGGGCGATCGAAAAGAAGTTGGAGAGGCCGTTGCAAAAGAACTATGTTTGGATGAATATCATGCAGAACTTCTTCCTGCAGATAAAGTGAAATATTTGGAGCGTATTATCAAAGAGAAAAAAAGAAAAACCTATTTAGCTTTCGTTGGAGACGGTATCAATGATGCTCCTGTATTAGCTAGGGCAGATGTCGGAATAGCAATGGGCGGACTTGGATCCGATGCAGCCATTGAGGCGGCAGATGTAGTTCTTATGGATGATAAACCAAATAAAATAGCAGTTGCTGTCAATATTGCTCGTCGAACAATTAGAATCGCAAGGCAAAATGTTATATTTGCTATTTTTGTTAAGGTTCTAGTCCTTGTACTCGCAGCTTTTGGTATCGCTACAATGTGGATGGCAGTATTTGCAGATGTGGGTGTAACTATCTTAGTAATACTTAATGCTGTACGAACACTTGAAGGATAGTTGTTCATAATTAAATATAGCAGCATGATTTCCGTACAACCCAGATTTATGCGAAGATTCTGAAGAGCACCATCAATGAGTATTCCACAAAATTACAGAATTCGATAAAATAAAGATGTTAAGCTATGTAATCCGCAGCAATCATTTCAACTTGATTGTTGCGGATTTATGTATCAGCCATGAAATGCCATAAAATCCGCACTTCAAAATGATGAATATTAATTTGAAGGCAAGGAATACAATCTGGAAAAATTCTATGATCGCGTTCACTATATATTTTCCTATGTAATGCCCTATGATGGCACCTTCTAAAGCTGACATGGTCATTCATATTTATATATGACAAAGTTACTAAATTATTATGAGAAAAACGAATATTCGGGCAATGATTTTCAATTAGATAAATGGTCTAATATAGCGCTACTCGAATGATGTAATGATACATTGTACCAATATCCTATTTATATATTCTTGCATTATTTGAATCAATGATTATTTCATTTAAGCAACCATCAATTGCATCTATTATCGGTTTGTCGTAACTAATTTCGTGATGAACATCTTTTCCCTAAAGTTATCTTTGTAACTTTGAATGGAGAGCCATGTGTGGGAGGTTCAACCGGCTTTGCAGAATTTGTTTAGCAAGTTGTACTTTTGTGCGGACAAAACGGAGTTTCGCCTTCAAAAGTAACTTGCCAACTTCTGTGAAGTTGGGAAAATGCCCTCGCAACTCGGCCTTTTATTTATAGAAGAAATGGGACATAAGACGAAACGATTGTGGATAAGGATGTCGCCTGAAGAAGAACGACTACTGAAAGAGAAAGCTGTTAATTACAGGACAATTAGCAGCATGGTATGGGATGCTATCAAAATCTTTGATGACAAAGCAACCATAGGAAAATTTGATGCTCTCAATGAGATGATTGCCTTATACCGAAAATATCAGCAAGACTTATCCTGGATGGGTGGAAACTTTAATCAGATAGTAAAGCGAGCCAATGAACTTGCCATAGGAGAAGAACTTACTATGCCATACTTCAAGCAAGTGCTTTTCCCTAAAATAGAAGAGCTTCAGGGCCTTCTTTGCGACATTAAGCGGGAACAACATCAGATAGCCAAGAAATTGACTAAATTATGATTATACCATTATACTAATCAATTATTACTCCTTTTAAACATTACAACATTGATATAATAATGATTGCTACTATTCTACCATCAAGTTCAAATTTTCATGCAGTAGATTACAATGAGCGAAAAGTCGTCCAGGGCAAAGCAGAACTGCTACAGATTACAAATTTCGGTTTTGTAGGTGCTGTTGGCAAGTACACGCCTGATGACTTGAAACAATATTTGGTCGAATACTCATCACGTATCAATAAACGCATACGTAAGCCACAATTCCATCTGGCGATATCCTGCCGTGGAGATGAATATACCAAAGAACAGTTAATGGACTTTGCTCATCAATATCTTAGAGAAATGGGGTATGCCGAAGAAGGTCAGCCATTGCTTATATATTCTCATCACGATACGGCCAACAATCATATTCACATCATCACCAGTCGTGTCGCCCCGGACGGGCACAAGATAGATCATAACCATGAGCGCATTCATTCTCAGCAGGTCATCAACAAACTACTTGATCAAGACATAAGCCAAAAGGTGCAACAAATGTTGGCACAAGCACTTCAATACAGATTTGCCAGTCTCAGTCAGTTTAAAGCCATTCTTGAATCTGATGGATATGAATGTTTCGAGAAAGACGACCGGTTATGTGTCAAACGTGGCGGGTGTATTTTAGGTACAATACCGATTGAATCTCTCATGACCAAATATAGCCTGCTTGATGAAGCAGAGCAAAAACGTAAAAATCAGCTACGTGCTATTCTTCGCAAATATCACCAAATGGCAGTTTCCAAGGAAGAACTGAAGCAAATAATGAAAAAACGTTTCGGTGTAGACCTCATATTCTTTGGTTCAAAGGATAAACCGTATGGTTATATGATTATAGACCACAAGAACAAAATAGTATATAAGGGAAGTGAAGTGCTATCTATGAAACAGTTACTCAGTTTCCAGAACCGCGAAGAGAGACTGGAAAAGATTGATATGTTTATTGATGCTATACTTGAAGATAACAAGAAACTATCTACTTATGATTTGAACACACTGCTTTGGCGCCAGTTCGGAAGCTATGTCACGAAGGGACGCATAGCATTTCGTAACGAACGCATCTTATTGAATGAAAACATCCGCAACACATTGCGTTATAATGACAAGCTCCAATGGTTACAATCCTTCTCACCTGTAAATGAGATTGAGCGTAATTTGCTCTGCAAGTTTGGAAAAATAGAAGACATTGAACAAATTTCCATTGTAGATGCCTTACAAAAACATCTAGCGGCAACAGTAAATCAGCTTCGAAGCCTCTTTGAGGATACGGAAATTACAAACTTGCGCTCGTCATTATTTGATAGCGGGATGTCTATCTTTCAAACAAATGGTAAGAGCTATTGCATTGACTTTCATAATCGTTCCATAATCTGTATGGAAGACTACGGATTTGACACTCAACGTCTGAAACCTGGAGCTAATTCGCATACAAAACTGCCAACAGAACGGCAAACGGATATACACATTAACAAAGATATCATCAACACCATTACCAGCCTACTTAGACACAAAGCCGGTTCCCAAGATAGTAACAGAGAATGGGAGGTTGGTGGAAATAGTCGTTATGATGATATGGATGATGAAAGGACGTTGCTGAATAGGTGATGTTACATCAAATTATCGTGCATGATAATTTTGCCATTATGCTTTTGATTTTAATGTTTCTATTAATATATTCTTGATTGTATCTATGGTAACAACAGATGTGGTGGATAATCTCACAGGTTTCAATCCGTACTTATCCAGGATTTTATCCTTAATAATATCTCTACGTTTCTGGACTTCTGTATGATGGAATTGCCAACCGTCCACCTCCATACAAAGCAACGGACGTTTAGTTATCGTATTGTATAACAAGAAATCAACATGGGAGAGTGGACTGTTGACAAACCTTTTCTGTTCATCCGATGTAACACGTCCGTCAACGATAAGCCTCGAGAGTGGATAATGACACAGAATAGCGATATTCCTTAATTCTAAAATCGATATTGCTTTCTTAAGGGTATCATAAATTACATTTTCTGATAATTCTCCAAAATCTGCTCCCTTTGCTTTCTCATATTCAAGCCTCTGCAGGGTATATTGTCTATAAAGAATATCGAAAACAGAATGTAGCTTACTATCTTTCGTTTCAAAGTTATTATACTTGATATAACCTATCAACTGAGCTAGAATACTATCCTCAGGCAGTTCATTACCTGTGGCGACTATACACAACTTAGATTTGGCTCTTGATATAGCCACGTTCAAGAGATTGGCATCATCAGAGAAGGATGTCGGTTCATTGTCCACCATGCTCATGATGATGGTATCACATTCTCGTCCTTGATATTTATGGACAGTGCTTGCTATATCCCGATGCAATTGTTCATTAATAGCAGACGCCTGATCTCTGTATGGAGATATGATTCCCACAGATTCATCTGGAGAAATATTCGGCATCACTTCCTCGGCTATAACATCTATTTCTCTTTGATTTACATGCCCTCTAGCATGATTGCCAGGTACAGTCCTTATCACGCTCAGTGTGTCTCCACTCCTACCATCCTTGGTCATCGTTACCAGTTCGCCATCGTAGAACATTTGATTACAGAACTCTATAATCTTTGGCTGACAACGATAATGTTCACGAAGCAATGTCCTAGGACAATCTGCGAATACTTCATTACAAGACTGCAGGAAGCTATGTGTAGTAATCTTAACACCTATAAAAAGGAGCCTGTCAAATTCTACTTTAAGAATAAAGCGGATGGACGCAAGTCAATATATCTGGAGAGATATGAGAATGGGAAACGTACTTATGAACATCACAGGAGCCAAGCAAATATATTCAATTGGAGGAATCAAAACAGAGTTTGACACTTGCCGATTGGATGAATTAGTATTATGAGATTCAAAAGGAACGAGGCATTTGGCAAACTAAACGGATAAAATAATCATTATAGATTGATTTTCGTATCATTCATACACTATTTTGCCTTAGAATAGCAAATAATGTCTTTTTTAGTGCGTAAATCAGCAGATATTGCTTATCTTTGCACCAAAATAGACGCATATGACTATAAGAAATTGGATAAAGCAACGTGAAATAGCAGGAAAACCTACATTTTCCATAGCAGACGTAAAAGAAAAATTTCCCAATACATCTGTTAAGGTTATTACCTCTGAATTATATCGTTTGTCAAAGCAATCGATAATTGTACCTGTTTATAAATGCTTTTATACGGTAATACCTGTGCAATATTCCGCTCGTGGGGTTGTTCCACCTTTATATTATATCGACCAACTGATGACATATTTAGGTAAACCTTATTATATAAGTCTGCTAAGTGCAGCCGAATTACATGGTGCAGCACATCAACGACCGCAAAAGTTTTCAGTAACGACCCTATTACCCAAGGCTACTACTTCCAGCCAGTATAACAATCAGTTAATGTGGAACTATCGTCGTGAGATTCCTGAGAACTTACTCGTGCAAAGGAATTCTGAGACAGGTAGAGTAAAATTCTCCACCCCGGAACTAACGGCTGTCGATTTAGTTCAATATAATCAACAGATAGGTGGGCTTTCTATGGCTGCCACTGTTTTAGAAGAACTTTTGGAATATACAGATTTCAGCAAGCAGTTCGAATTCTTACTTTCTGTAACCAATATTCCCACATTACAACGGTTAGGATATATTGCAGATGTTATATTGGAAGAGACAGAGCAGGCAAATATACTGTTCAACCTTCTCAAATCAAACAATAAACGAATGAAGAAAATTCCATTGGATTCAGACCATTCTACAGATGAATGTCCAATAGACGACCGATGGAATGTTATAATAAATCAAACAATAGAGCCAGACGATTTATGATAGACAGAGCATCAATACAGGAATGGAGTATTCAAGTTCCATGGAAAGAGAATGTGCAGGTTGAGCAGGATTTGCTCATATCACGTACGTTGGTCGCAATTTTCAGCGACGAGTTTTTGGCAAGCCAATTGGCGTTTCGAGGAGGCACAGCCCTCCACAAACTCTATATGTCTCCTCAGCCGAGATATAGTGAAGATATTGACCTTGTTCAGATAGCATCAGGACCAATCAAGCCAATCATGTTTCGTCTTGGTGAGGTTCTGGACTTTATGCCTGATCGTGTAACCAAGCAGAAGAGGTACAATAACACTATGCTATTTCGCATGAAGTCGGAAATTCCGCCAATCATGCCAATTCGTCTGAAACTTGAAATCAATTGCTTCGAACATTTCAATGAAATGGGACTTGTAAAACACCCTTTTACTGTTGATAGCCAGTGGTTCAAAGGCTCTTGTGAAATCACAACCTACCATTTTGCAGAATTACTCGGCACTAAGCTTCGTGCATTGTATCAACGCAAAAAAGGTCGTGATTTATTCGACTTGTATGAAGCATTGACTAAAACCGATGTAAATTTAGATGATGTCATTCGCTGCTATCGTAAGTATATGAGTTTTGTTGTCAACCAACCTCCAACACATAAGCAATACATCCTCAATATGGAAGAAAAGATGCAAGATCCAGACTTCTTAGGAGATACACAATTACTTATTCGCCCAGAAATGTCTTTTGATCCAATTGAAGCATACGAATTGGTGCGTGAAAAACTTATTGACAAACTATTGATCAAGTAATTAAGTCTGAATCACGATGACAAACTTATCATCCATAGCAACCGACCTACGGACTATCAATAATCTTTTGGTCAAATATGAGAAGAACAAGGCTCTTGTGTATAAAGATAGTTTTGTTCTATCCTAATTCTATCTCCAATACAAGGACACCAATGCCATTATTGCTATGGCAGAGGATGAGCTGAATACCAATGCTGAGCATTTGTTGAACATTGCCAAACAATTGTCTGAGGCGACGTCATCATTCCGTACCACCATTCAGTATTCTGATTTCTTTCTGTCGTTCGACCCAAAGCCTATTTGTTATGCCCATATTAAGCCTTTTGAAGAGCAATATGAAGAAGCAAAGATATATCCACCCAGCTTTGGAAAGAATATTCAGAATTAAGCAATCGTGTATGCTACCTATTATATATGGTGAGCAAAGAATTCCGGGTCTTTGCCACCATCCTAAATGATGATCTCTCCGTCCGTGAACTGTATACCGAAGAACTTACCTTTGAGTTCCTTGAAACGTTCCTCGTCCTCCAATGCCTTCTGCCGTTGTTCTCTGATACGCTCCATTTCCATCCGCTCACGCTTTTTCTTCACATAGCTGTCGTGCTCCGTCTTGAGGTCACTGGGGCATACATATTTTGGACTGTGCAGGTCTTTATGGAAATAGTCAAGCAGTTTTATATAGTCGCACCACAGACATGCATCCTTGATGGTGTATCGGTTGCGGATGGCTATCTTGACCGATGTCCAAAGGGTGTCTGCTTTGCTTTGGTTAGTCGTTGCAAGGTATTGGAAAAGGCTGTGCTGCCCCGATTTGAATATGGTTTCCATCTTGTTGCTTGTCAACAAGGGGATGAACAAGTCAAGCGGATGCAGATTGTAAAGTTTACCTTTAAAACCTCTCTGTCTGATTTCGGGCAATACCTTGCGTGTCGGATAATAGGCTGACGGATAAATCTTGTAGGCTCTTATTTCCCTTGCCCTTACTTCAAGCGGTGAAGAAAAGTTCTATCCATCATAGTACATTACACTGTTGAGTCTTAGTCTTGCAATGGTTGCTTGCTTTACCTTTCCGTCCATCCACTTCTGTACAACTCGCTTAAGAAATATTCCGCTTTCTGACCGACTTTATATTTTGCCGACACAAAGAAGTATCGCAACACTTGAAAGCCGTTGCAAGTGGTCATTATACCGAAATATTCGGTTTGCGGTAGTTCTTTGCAAAGAGTTCGTTTTCCGCTGCCCGCTGCTCCAAATAGTTTTGGATGGTTCTCTTGAAATGGTCTGTTGATTTCATATCGCTGTTTTTTTAATTGTTATCAGATTGTTTCCTTGATGATACCTATAAGTTCCTGATGGTTCACCTCGCTGAAAATGTAGTCGATGAAGTCTCTGCGTGCATCCTTGTTCAGTTCTCTATAAAGTTCACCGAAAGAGGAAATGTTGCCGTTCAGATCACACCTATCACCACTCGGAAAAGTCCGTTAATAATCTCTCTGACGATGCTCCAAAGGATGCCCAAAGCCCAAAGGACGGCTTGCAATACCAAGGTAAGGAATTTAATCCCCACGAATTGCGTTGTCTGTCTGATGTCTGCCAATGCTGTCATATCCGTTTATTTTGATTAATAATTAATGTGGATCCAAGAGCTGAGGGAGTTTGAGTTTCACTCATTTTATATGCTCCTCGTCTATCCGACATTTTTTTAATGCGTCTTCCTGTCGCATCGGTCGTTTTCGTTTCAGGTGCCATACGAAGGTAGGGATTAGGATATGCAAGGTTTTTAGGAAAAATACTACCCGAAGCATGAGGTGTGGAGATTTTTGCATAAAACAGGAGGCTTGACCTTGCATCTCCGTGCAATCCCGGAAATACCTTTGCACCGAAACGAGAACGGCAATACAGATGCGCTCAGGGAAGACGTAGAAATGGAGGTGGACGAAAAAGGACATATTGAAAATCCAAAATCTTCTGAGATTGTGACTGATAAAAAGAACCAAATGGAACTTGTCCGAAAGCGTAAAAAATGCAAGCCCGAGTGGAGAAGTGTGCCAAATCGGACTGTCTAAACTTGTTTGGTCGGGCAGATTTGGTAATCTTCC
>NZ_CALMHT010000020.1 GCF_937863835.1 uncultured Prevotella sp. | reverse complement strand
AGATAATCATCACTGTACTGAGCGCCATAGCGGGACTGGTAACAGGTACTGCGGTGGCAGCCAATTAGTAAGACCGGGAACGGCATCCGTGATATGCGGATGCCGTTTTGTTATTAATAGATTGTTTATTACTCCCAAAAACTGATTGTTCTGCGTTTGCTTAAAGCTTGGCCATCATTGCTGCTATTATATTCAGAAGGACTTACGGTATCTATTATTTCTCTTTTGGCGTTATTACTTCCTTCCAGGATTTCACATTCGTTACTGATTTCTATCACTCTGATTTGCGGTTTACGGTAGTTCATTTTTTTCATTTTAAATTTTTTGAGTCGCAAAATTACATAAAAAAATCCAGTAACTTGCATAAAAAATGCATTAATTCGTACATAAAATTTAAAAATACGGAATTTATTTTTTATGTTGATTTATATCTCCGGTATATTGTTTCTTTTATGAACAACAAGGTTCCTTCCCCCTCCCGATTTGCACATTCCAATAATTATTTGTAAGTTTGCACTCAACAAATAAAGGTAATCAGCAAACGGAATGAACAAATATAAATATCTCTCCTTATTCTTATTCCTGACTGGGACGACGCTCTCCCTCTCCGCACAGCACCATCTGAGCGCCACGGCGCAAAGGCTGGAACAGCGGGGATACGTGAACGTACAGACCATGGACAGGTCGATATTCGTGAGTCTGATGTACAGTAGACCGGACAACTTCACTGGCACCGTGCTCTACGGCGACCTGCGCGAGGCGTACCTGCACCCCGACGCCGCCAAAGCACTGGAGAAGGCGCAGCGACGACTGAAACAGCAGCACCCGGAACTGAGTCTGAAGGTGTACGACGCGGCTCGGCCGATAGGGATACAACAGACGATGTGGAACAAGGTGAAGAACACCCGCAAATGGAAGTATGTGAGCAACCCTGCCCACGGCGGGGGACTGCACAACTACGGACTCGCCGTGGACGTGACACTGTGCGACCTGAAAGGCGACACCCTGCCGATGGGTACCAAGATAGACCACATGGGACGGGTGTACGTGTGGGGACGGGCGCTGCACAACCGACGACTGCTCGCCGAGGTTATGCGCTACGGAGGGTTCACACCGCTGAAAGGCGAGTGGTGGCACTTCAACTACTGTTCCCGTCCGAAAGCAAGAAAATATTATAAGTTGATAAAATAGTATCAATGACGACGACAGACAGATTTATCCTGGATCATGCGGACGACGACATCCGACAACTGGCGCTCTCGGCGGCGAAATATCCTGATGTGGACATGACGACCGCCCTGGCTCAGATAGACGGACGGCAACGGGCCCGACTGAAACTGCCTACATGGGCGGCGACGGACGGGATACGCTATCCGGTGCATCTGTCGATGGAACAGTGCTCGTCGGAACAGACGGCGACATACAAGGCGCGTGTGGCTCGGAGACTGACCGGGGGACACGGCGGACGGCTGGTGGACCTGACAGGGGGATTCGGGGTGGACTGCGCCTGGATGGGACGGGAATTTGCGGAGACGGTGTACGTGGAACGGCAACAGACGCTCTGCGACATCGCGGCTCACAACTTCACATTGCTGGGCAGCGGACCGACGACCGTGGTATGCGCCGACGGTGCCGACTATCTGACGACGATGGCACCGGCGGACATGATATTCATCGACCCCGCCCGAAGGGATGCCAACGGGGGCAGGGTGGTGGCGATATCCGACTGCACACCCGACGTGCTGGCGATGAAGGGGACACTGCTCGACCGGGGACGGCGGGTGATGGTGAAACTGTCGCCGATGCTCGACTGGCACAAGGCGGTGGACGACATGGACAGGGACGGCAGGTGCGTGAAGGAACTGCATATCGTGGCGGTGGACAACGAATGTAAGGAACTGCTGCTGGTGCTGGACCGGAATCTGACCGAACCGCTGCATATCTACTGCGTGAACAATGACGACGTGACCGACTATACCTGGACCGGGACGGCGGACATGGCGGGCGACACCGATATGGAGGGGGCGGCATTCGTGTTCGAACCCAACGCCTCGATCATGAAGGCGGGATGCTTCGATGTGGTGGAACAGCGCTACGGGGTGAGGGCGATAGGCCGTAACAGTCATCTGTTCGTCGCCGACAGCGACATAGCCGACTTCCCCGGACGACGGTTTGCCATAGACAGGATATCGACCCTGAACAAGAGGGAACTGAAAGAGAACCTGACGGGGATGGACCGGGCGAACATCACGGTGAGAAACTTTCCCATGACGGTGGACGCTCTGCGCAAGAGACTGAAACTGAAAGAAGGGGGCGACTGGTATGTATTCGCGACGACGAGGGGCGACAGGGAACATCTGTTGCTGATATGCCGGAAAGTATGAATGAGTGTACGAAATATCGTATAATCGAGGAAAAATATTCTTTTATTTTGATATCTGCTCTTTTTTCTTTACTTTTGCATGTTAAAGCAAATTTTACCACAATTCAAGCAAACAATAAAAATAAGATATCATGGCATCTATTACAATCAAGAGAGTAGTTGACAAGAAAGACTTGCGCCAGTTTATAGACTTCCATTATGACCTCTATGAGGGGAACGAATATGACGTGCCCAACCTGTTCAGTGATGATATGAACACACTGAGCAAGGACAAGAACGCGGCGTTCGACTTCTGCGAGGCTGAATATTACCTGGCTTACCGGGAGGGGAAGATCGTGGGCCGCGTGGCAGCAATCATCAACAACAAGGCAAACGAGAAATGGGGCAGGAAAAGTGTAAGGTTCGGATGGATAGACTTCATCGACGATATCGAGGTGTCGAAGGCACTGCTCGGTGCGGTGGAGAACTTCGGACGCTCGAAGGGCATGGAAGAGGTGGTGGGTCCGCTGGGATTCACCGACATGGACCCGGAGGGGATGCTGACCTGGGGTTTCGACCAACTGGGGACGATGGCTACGATATACAACTATCCGTACTACCCGGAGCATATAGAAAAACTGGGCGGTTATGAGAAGGACAACGACTATGTGGAATATAAACTGTTCGTACCCGAGGAGGTGCCTGAGAAATATACCAAGATAGCCGCCATGATAGAGAAACGATATAACCTGCATGTCAAGAAACTGACCCGGAAGGATGTCTTCGAGGGGGGATATGGCAGGAAGATATTCGAGGTGATCAACGCTACCTTCAAGGATCTCTACGGTTACTCGGAACTGACTGACAGGCAGATAGACCAATATGTGAAGATGTACTTCCCGATGGCTGACCTGAATATCGTGACGCTGGTGGAAGACTGGAACGCCGACAAGAAACTGGTGGGTCTGGGTATCACGATACCGTCGCTCTCGAAGGCGCTGCAGAAATGCCGCCGGGGACGGTTGGCTCCCTTCGGATGGTGGCATGTGGTCAGGGCACTGAAATGGCATAAGACGGAGGGCGTGGACCTGCTGCTGATGGGTGTGCTTCCCGAATACAGGGTGAAAGGTGCCAACGCGCTGCTATTCGCCGACCTGATACCGCGGTACCAGGCTTACGGATGGAAATGGGGCGAGAGTCAGGTGGAGATGGAGACCAACGAGAACGTACAGAGCCAATGGCAGTATGTGGACACGGTGAACCATAAGCGCCGCCGCTGTTACAGGAAATCATTGAAAGACTAACATAAAAGGGAGTTCGGAAGAATGGAGGAGAACGAAATCAAAAACGAGGATCTGGAACCGCAGACGGCGTATACGGATGATAATATACGCCATCTGTCGGATATGGAACATGTGCGTACCCGTCCGGGTATGTATATCGGTAGACTGGGCGACGGCGCTCTGCCCGAGGATGGTATCTATGTGCTGCTCAAGGAGGTGATAGACAACTCGATAGACGAGTTTAAGATGAACGCCGGCAAACGGATAGAGGTGGACATCGACGAGAACCTGCGGGTGAGCGTGCGCGACTACGGACGAGGGATACCGCAGGGTAAACTGATAGACGCGGTGAGTGTGCTCAATACGGGCGGTAAATATGACTCGAAGGCTTTCAAGAAGAGTGTGGGACTGAACGGCGTGGGCGTGAAAGCGGTCAACGCACTGAGTTCGCGCTTCGAGGTGCGCTCGTACCGTGACGGCAAGGTGCGCTCGGTATCGTTCGAAAGAGGTATCATGGCGAACGACCGGACGGAGGATTCTGCCGATGAAACGGGTACTTATATCTTCTTCGAGCCGGACAATACGATGTTTCTCAACTATACTTTCCATGATGATATCGTGGAGACGATGCTGCGCAACTATACTTACCTGAACGCCGGACTGATCATCATGTACAACGGCAGAAGGATACAGAGCCGCAACGGACTGGAGGACTTGCTCAACGACACGATGACCAACGACGGAATCTACCCGATCATCCATATCAAGGGGGAGGATATAGAGATAGCCTTCACCCATACCAACCAGTATGGCGAGGAGTATCATTCGTTCGTCAACGGACAGCATACCACACAGGGGGGTACCCACCAGAGTGCCTTCAAGGAACATATAGCTCGCACAATCAAGGAATTCTATAACAAAAACCTCGAATACACCGATATCCGTAACGGACTGGTGGCAGCCATCGCGGTGAACGTGGAGGAACCGATGTTCGAGAGTCAGACAAAGATAAAACTGGGGTCGCTGACGATGAGTCCCGACGGGGTAAGCATCAACAAGTATGTGGGCGACTTCATCAAGACGGAGGTGGACAACTATCTGCACAAGGAGGCTGACACCGCCGAGGTGCTGCTCAACAAGATACAGGAGAGCGAGAAGGAACGCAAGGCGATGGCGGGGGTTACCAAACTGGCGCGAGAGAGGGCGAAGAAGGCGAACCTGCATAACCGTAAACTGCGTGACTGCCGTATCCACTTCAGTGACGTGAAGAACGACAGGAAGGAGGACAGTTGCATCTTTATCACCGAGGGAGACTCTGCCAGCGGCAGTATCACGAAGAGCAGGGATGTGACGACACAGGCTGTGTTCTCGTTGCGCGGTAAACCGCTCAACTCGTTCGGACTGACCAAGAAGGTGGTGTACGAGAATGAGGAGTTTAACCTGTTGCAGTCGGCCCTGGATATAGAGGACGGACTGGACACGTTGCGCTACAACAAGGTGATCGTGGCCACCGATGCCGATGTGGACGGGATGCATATCCGTCTGCTGATCATCACTTTCTTCCTGCAGTTCTTCCCCGAACTGATCAAGAAGGGTCATGTGTATGTGTTGCAGACTCCGCTGTTCCGTGTCAGGAACAAGCGTACCAAGATCAGGAACAAACAGGTGATAGCCGATGCCGACGCGCGACTGTCGAAGGCGGACAAGAAGAGTGATTTCATCACCCGCTACTGTTACAGTGAAGAGGAACGTGTCAAGGCCATCAATGACCTCGGCACAGATCCGGAAATCACCCGATTCAAAGGGTTGGGAGAGATATCGCCTGACGAATTCGTCCATTTCATCGGTCCGGATATGCGTCTGGAACAGGTGACACTGCATAAGACCGACCAGGTACAGAAACTGCTCGAATACTATATGGGCAAGAATACGATGGAAAGGCAGAACTTTATTATAGACAATCTGGTAATCGAAGAGGATATACCGGATGAGGAAGAAGAAATAGCTAGTTAAACAGATAATATGAAGAAAATTATAACGGCAGCGTTATGGCTGCTCTCTATCATCCCGGCAGGTGCACAGCACTTCAATTTCGGGCAGGATTCACCGTTGAGTAAGTTGCAGATCGCTGAAATGGCGATATCAGGGCTCTATGTGGACTCTGTCAATGAGAATAAACTGGTGGAGGATGCCATCGTGGGTATGCTTGATAAACTGGATCCGCACTCTGCTTATTCCACTCCGAAGGAGATGAAATCGATGAGTGAGTCGCTCCAAGGCAATTTCGACGGCATCGGGGTGCAGTTTAATATGGTAGAGGACACGTTGCTGGTGATACAGACCGTGACCAACGGACCATCGGAGAAGGTGGGTATCCTGGCGGGCGACCGCATCGTGGCTGTCAACGACACCGCCATAGCGGGCGTGAAGATGGCCAAGGAGGAGATTATGCACCGTCTGCGCGGACCGAAGGGTACGAAAGCGAAACTGTCTATCGTGCGCCGGGATATCAAAGACCGGTTGACCTTCATGGTGACCCGCGACAAGATTCCTGTCAAGTCGGTGGATGCCGTGTATATGATTCGGCCGGGTGTGGGATATATCCGCATCGGGAGTTTCGGGGCAACCACGTATGATGAGGTGATGCAGGGTCTAGACACGCTGAAGCGTCACGGGATGAAGGATCTGATCATCGACCTTCAGGAGAACGGTGGCGGTTATCTGCAGGCTGCCGTGATGATAGCCAACGAATTCCTGCCCAAGAGCGACCTGATCGTTTACACCCAGGGTCGCAGGACACCGAGGATGGACTACCGTGCCGACGGCAAGGGGTCGATGCAGAACGGTAAGGTAGTGGTGCTCATCAATGAGTTTACGGCTTCAGCCGCTGAGATCGTGACGGGTGCCATGCAGGATAACGACAGAGGAATGGTGGTAGGTCGCCGTTCGTTCGGTAAAGGACTCGTGCAGAGACCGATCGACTTCAAGGACGGTTCGGAGATTCGTCTGACGATAGCCCATTATTATACGCCTTCGGGCAGATGTATACAGAAACCGTATACCAAAGGTGACAGCAAAGACTACGAGATGGACATAGACAACCGTTACAAGCGGGGTGAGTTTACGAGCAAGGACAGTATCCACTTTGCCGACTCGCTGAAGTATTACACCCTCCGCAAGCACCGTGTGGTGTATGGCGGCGGCGGTATCATGCCCGACTACTTCGTGCCGCTCGACACGATGCAGTATACCAAGTTTCACCGTCAGTTGTCGGCGAAGAGCATCATCCTCAATGTCATTCTGAAGTATACAGACAATAACCGTAAGAACCTGAAAAAGAAATATGAGACATTCGCCCGGTTTAAGTCGGACTACGAAGTGCCGCAGTCGTTGGTGGACGAGATTATGAAGGAGGCTGACCGCCAGAAGATCAAACCGACGGACGATGCCGAACTGAAAGCGACGATGCCTGTCCTGAAGAACCAGTTGAAGGCGCTCGTGGCGCGTGACCTGTGGGACATGAACGAATACTTCGAGATCACCAACGAACAGAACGACGTGGTGAAGAAAGCACTGGAATTATTAAAATAAAAAAGAATACGATGAGTGGGATTTTGCTGAAACACGGAACGGTGGCAGACGGTGAGACCAGAACCACCTACCAGTCGGATGTACTGATCAGTGACGGTGTGATAACCTGTATAGGGGAGAACATCGAAGAGGGTGACAACCAGGTGATCGACTGCACAGGACTGATCGTCACAGCCGGTTATATAGATTCGCATGTGCATATCGAATCGAGTATGGTACTGCCGCACGCTTTCGGTGTATGCGTACTGCCTTTCGGTACAACGGCGGTGATAGCCGACCCGCACGAGGTGGTCAACGTGAAGGGGGCAGAAGGACTGAACGAATTTCTCGACGAGGCCAAGAAATCACAGGTTGATGTGTTTACGGTGGTGCCGTCGAGTGTGCCCGCCACTCCTCTGGATACCAACGGGGCGGGGAAATTCCTTGCCAGTGACATGAAACCGTTCGTAGACCGTGACGATATCGTGGGACTGGGAGAGGTGATGTGCTACTTCGATGTGGCTGCCGGCAACCCTGAAATCATGGATAAGATCAAACTGTTCAAGGATAAGACGATAGACGGTCATACGGCGGGAATGCCCGAGGAACTGTTGGACGCGTACGTCAAAGCCGGTGTAAACGATGATCACGAGTGCAGTGACGCCCATCTGATGATGGAACGCTACCGCAAGGGGATGAATATATATATACGTGAGGGAAGTGCCGCCCGTAACGCCCGTGAACTGCTGAGGTGTGTGAAGGAGAATGCGCTGGATGTATCCCGATTCGCTTTCTGTACCGACGACAAGCATCTGGCTACGATACAGGAGGAGGGACATATATCCTATATCGTGGAGATGGCCCGAAGACTGGGATTCAGTTGGGGCGAAGTGGCGGGTATGGCATCGTATAACCCTTGCCGCTTTTATCGCCTGAAAAACCGCGGAAACATCAAGGAGAACTATATAGCCGACATCGTCGTGACCGATGATGCGGGACAGGATGTGAGATATGTCATCAAGGACGGACTGTTGGTGGCTCAGGATATGCGTCTTCTGAACAGGAACGTAGAGGTGTATCGCCCTACGATCCCATTCGAAAATACGGTGAAATATAAGGTGCTGAAAGCATCCGATTTCGCCCTGCCGGAGCAGTTGAAGAATGTCGCCATCGAACTGGTTGACGAACAGATTATCACGAACAGGATTGATCTGCAACCGGGTGAATGGAAAAATCTATCCCTGTTGGCCACGATTGAGCGGTATGGCAAGAACGGCAATATCTCGGTATGCCTGTTGAAAGGTTACGGTATCAAAGGCGGAGCGATAGCCACGAGTGTGTCGCACGACTCGCATAATGTGGTGTGTGCAGGTGAGAACCCGGAGGATATGGCGCTGGCCTGCAACCGACTCAGGGAGATAGGAGGCGGATATGTCATCGCATCGTGGGGAAAGGTGGTCGGTGAACTGCCGTTGACGGCCTACGGACTGATGTCGGTGGCTGACGCGGACACGACAGCGAGGAACATTGAACGACTCAACCGTATGGCTGCCAGTATGGATGTCAACAAGAATATAGACGCTTTCACTACTTTATCATTCCTGGCGCTGCCGGTGATTCCGACACTCAGGTTGCTCGATACGGGACTGTATGATACGATGAAAGGGGAATTTATCAGATAAAGAATGGTAAACCGTAACTTTCAACTGGAACTGGACGGGATCATCAAGGATGATACGGAAGCGGGAATTGTGCCGACAGTATTGTTGCACAGTTGCTGTGCCCCGTGCAGCAGTTATACGCTCGAGTATCTCTCGCAGTATTTCAACGTGACGGTCTACTACTACAATCCCAATATCTATCCGGAAGAGGAATATCACAAGCGGGTAGTGGAGATAGAAAGACTGATCCGTGAACTGCCTGCCACGCATCCCATATCGCTGGTGGAAGGGGATTATAATCCGCGCGACTTCTACGAGATAGCCAAGGGACTGGAGAAGGCACCCGAAGGCGGCGAACGCTGCAGGGCATGCTACAGGTTGCGGCTGGAACATGCGGCGATGATAGCCAAGGAAAGAGGATGTGATTATTTCACCACCACACTGACGATCAGTCCGCTGAAACGTTCGGACGTGATCAATGGGATAGGAGAGGAAATAGCCGGGAAATACGGTGTGCGTTTCTTGCCGTCTGACTTCAAGAAACGCGGCGGATTCCTGCGTTCGATACAGTTGTCAAAAGACTACAACCTGTACAGGCAGAACTATTGCGGATGTATCTTCTCGCAACAGAAGGATTCTATAACATAGCCAGTGCCTTGTTTTCGGCAGCCTCCATGATTTCACGCTCACCGGGACCTTTGTCGTTGATGCCGCAGAGATGCAGGATGCCGTGGATGATCACGCGATGCAGTTCATCGTCATATTCCGTATGCTGCTGTTCACTGTTGGAGCGTACCGTGTCGAGACTGATCACGATATCACCGTTGATGGTATCGTCCTCGTCGTAATCGAAAGTGATGATATCAGTATAATAATCATGGCCAAGGTATTCTCGGTTCGTCTCAAGGATTTTCTCGTCGCTGACGAACATATACCCTACCTCGCCCACTTTTCGCCCGTAAGAGGCCGCTACAGCCTTAATCCAGGCTGTCGTGTCACGTTTCTTGATCTTCGGCATCTTGACGCCGTCTGTGTTATATGTAATCATAATTATTTTTGATGGGGAATAAATTCATCGATGTTCTTACCGAAGTGCGACAGTTCGCGCACCATACTGCTTGATATGCTCTCCATTCCGGGTTCGGCATAGAAGAGCACCGTCTCTATACCACCGATACGGCGGTTGATGTCGGCCTGTTCGCGTTCGTATTCGAAATCCTTCACGCTGCGTACACCTTTGATGATGAACGAGGCGCCTTCACGACGGGCGAAATCCACCGTCAGGTCGTCGTACATCTTCACTTCTACCTTCGGTTCCGAGCGATACAGATCCTGTATGTTGCGTACTCTGGTCTCGGCACTCTGCATATACAGCTTGTGCTCGTTGAACCCCACGCCGATGACAATCCTGTCGAAGAGCGGCAAAGCCCTCCGTACGATTGATTCGTGTCCGACCGTGAAAGGGTCGAAACTGCCCACGAAGATTCCTGTTTTATTTGAAGTATCAGTCATAACTGTTTGATATCAGATGCTGCCGGTCAGAACAAGTCGGGTTCCATGACGTTGCCTTTGTAGGGGTCGCGCCCCAGATGCCTGTACGCCAGTTCGGTGACCATTCTGCCACGGGGTGTGCGCTTGATGAAACCTTCCATGATGAGGAACGGTTCGTAAACCTCCTCTACGGTGCCTGAGTCTTCGCCTATCGCCGTGGCGATGGTGGAGATACCTACCGGACCGCCCTTAAACTTATCTATGATGGTGAGCAATATCTTGTTGTCTATCTCGTCGAGTCCGTACTGGTCGATGTTCAGAGCCGTCAGGGCGATGCGTGCGATATCCAGGTCGATGCGGCCGTTGCCCTTCACCTGTGCGAAATCGCGTACGCGGCGGAGCAGCGCATTGGCGATACGTGGCGTACCACGGCTTCGACGTGCTATTTCCACGGCGGCATCGTCGTCGATGGGAACATTGAGTATGGATGCCGAACGCTTCAAGATACGTGTCAACGTGTCGGGTTCGTAATATTCGAGATGCAGGTTGATGCCGAAACGGGCTCGGAGCGGAGCCGTAAGCAGTCCGCTGCGGGTCGTGGCACCCACCAGCGTGAACGGGTTCAGATCGATCTGTATGGAGCGCGCCGACGGACCTTTGTCGATCATGATGTCGATGCGGTAATCTTCCATGGCGGAATAGAGATACTCTTCGACCACAGGCGACAGACGGTGAATCTCATCGATAAAGAGGACATCGTTCTTATCCAGAGAGGTAAGGATACCCGCCAGATCACCCGGCTTGTCGAGCACCGGTCCACTGGTAATCTTAAACCCCACACCCAGTTCGTTGGCGATAATATTGCTCAGCGTCGTCTTACCCAGTCCTGGAGGACCGTGAAGGAGCGTATGGTCGAGCGGTTCACCACGGTATTTGGCGGCCTCTACGAACACTTCGAGGTTCTCCACCACCTTCTGCTGTCCACTGAAGTCGGCAAACTGCAGCGGGCGGAGTGCATTTTCAAATTCCTTCTCGGCAGATGAATATTCCTCTTGTCTTATATCGAAATTATCGTCCATGAATCAAAGATAATCTTAATCGAGGGCAAAGTTACAATAATTTTGCGTAATTTTGCAATCTGACAGACAAAAACAATAACATAATGTTACGTTCTTTACAAGTAGCCAGCCGTTGGCTCGCCAATTACACATCTGTGTTTATCATTGCGGTAGCGGTCTTTACCTTTTTTGTTCCTTCAACATTCAAATGGGTTTCGGGAGTCACGCAGACTGTCGTGCTTGGTTTGATCATGCTTACCATGGGACTGACGCTGACCACCGACGACTTCAGAATACTCGCCCGGCGGCCGATGGATATCTTTATCGGAGCCTGTGCGCAGTTTATTATTATGCCGGGTGTGGCTTACCTGTTGGTGCATGTGTTCCATCTCGAACCGGCTCTCGCCATCGGTATACTGCTTGTGGGCTGTTGTCCGGGCGGTGTGTCGAGCAATATCATGTCGTATCTCTGTCACGGTGATGTGGCATTCTCGGTGGGTATGACCTGCGCATCCACCGTTCTGGCACCGGTGATGACACCTTTCCTCATGAAACTCACTGCCGGGGCGATTATCAGGATAGACACGGTGGGGATGTTTCTGAATATCCTGATCGTGACCATCATACCGGTGGCACTGGGTTGCCTGCTCAATTACGTGTACAGCAAGAAAGAATGTTTTCCTACCATCCAGTCGCTCATGCCGGGCACGAGTGTTATCTGTCTGGCACTGATTGTAGGCGGTGTGATCAGTACTGTGCACGATGATCTTGTGGTACGCGGTTTCGGTCTTTTCATCTGGACGTTCACTGTCGTATTCTGTCACAACACATTGGGATACCTGTTAGGTTGGGTGGCCGGCAGAATGGCCGGTTTCAATGTAGCGAAGAAGCGCACCATCAGTATAGAGGTGGGTATGCAGAATGCCGGACTGGCCACCAATCTGGCGACCAACTTCTTTGCGGCGCAACCATTGTCGGTACTGCCTTGTGCCATCTCATGCGTATGGCATTCGATATCAGGTACGATCATTGCCGGCATCTTCCTGCAATGGGACCGTATGCACGGGAGGAAGTAAGAATCTCTTTCTGACATCTTCGAGTATGGCGGTGAGTTCGTCGACAGTGTTGGCGCGCAGCATCGCTATGCGGGTAGGTCGGAAGTCGGGGATACCTTTGAATATCGGACTGGCTGCCAGATGGCGGCGAGTATGCAGGATTCCCCTGTATTCGTCGATACGTTCAACATTGATGCGCAACTGTTCTTCGAGCACTTTCAGTTTCCAGTCGAAAGTCATGGCCGGGTCGGTATCTTTACCTTCGAGATAGTCGCGTATCTCCTTGAATATCCATGGGCGGCCGAATGTGGCGCGTCCCACCATCACGGCATCCACACCGTATTTGTCGAACGCCTCCTTGGTCTGTTCGGGTGTTGTGATGTCGCCGTTGCCTATGATAGGAATATGTATGCGCGGATTTTTCTTCACTTCTCCGATGAGGGTCCAGTCGGCTTCGCCGGTGTACATCTGTGCGCGGGTTCTGCCATGGATGGTCAGCGCCTGTATACCGCAGTCTTGCAACTGTTCCGCAAGGTCGGTGATAATCAGGTTGTCATTGCTCCATCCCAGACGTGTCTTGACCGTTACAGGCAGTCGGACGGCTTTGACCACCTCGCGCGTAATTTCGAGCAGCAGTGGAATATTCTGCAACATACCTGCACCGGCCCCTTTGCCGGCCACTTTCTTCACCGGACAACCGAAGTTGAGGTCTATCACATCAGGACGGGCTTCCTCCACGATCTTGGCAGCCTCCACCATCGACTCTACGTCGCGTCCGTAAATCTGAATACCTACCGGTCGTTCCTCGTCACTGATGGTGAGTTTGGTCATCGTACTCTTGATAGAACGTACAAGAGCCTCGGCACTGACAAATTCGGTATACACCATAGAGGCACCGAACCGTTTGCAGAGCATACGGAAACCGATGTCCGTCACATCTTCCATCGGTGCCAGGAATACCGGGCGGTCGCCGAATTCTATATTTCCTATTTTCATTGTTGATGCAAAATTATATATTGTTACTTTAACAACTTTCTATCTTTATTATTATCCAATATTTGCATTTGTTGAATGGCGATATGATTTAATTTCATCAATCGTTCACTTTGAGGAATGCCTTGATTTATAAATACAGAATTCAGGTTTTCCATATTAGAAAGACAAATCAATTCATTAACAGAGGCATAATCCCTAATATTTCCTTTAAGTTCAGGATTATTTTCTCTCCATGATTTAGCGGTTTGACCAAACATAGCGACATTTAGTACGTCTGCTTCATTTGCATATACAATACTTGCTTGTAGAGCGGTTATTTCGGTTGGCAGCAAGTTTTGTTTTATAGCATTTGTATGAATCCGATAATTGATTTTTGACAGTTCGCGTTTGGCAGTCCAGCCAAGTTGTTTCAACTCATCTTCTTTCAGACGTTGGAATTCTTCAATCAAATATAGTTTGAAAGTAACGCTTATTGCTGTTCCGAATTCAAAAGCGATATCTTTGTAAGCATAGGTTCCTCCACGGTTTCCTCTTTTAACCACAAGGCCTATGGCGTTTGTCTTTTCAATCCATTCTGATGTACTTAATACGAAACTTGGTAATCCGGCTTGCATTTTAAAGTGGTCGAATTCGACCACTTTAAAATTAGGATTGTGAATCATTTCCCAGGTTCCTAGAAATTCAATTGTATAACGATTGCGAATCCAATTTTTAATTACATCAGCGGCACGACTGTCCCCTTCTTTTGCATTTGCCATGTCAGTAAGAGAAATATAGTCTTGCTCATTAAAAGTCAGCACTGTTATTTCTGTATTTTGAACTACTATTTTTGCCATTTCTGTAATTATTAGAACTAATACATTAAGTGATAAATTCCTCCTGCCAATGTCTTGATGACACCCTTGATCTCCAATTGGAAGAGTAGGGCTGTGACCTTGTTGATTGGCATATTGGTCTGTACGGTAATCATATTGATTTGCAGGTCGTTCGATTTCTGTAGCACGTTGACGACTGTCTTCTCGTCTGTAGACAAATCGGGGAAGAAACTTCTCTGGATACCCGCGTTCTGAGCTTTGGCTAGTGCGGCATCATCCTCCCAGTGCATCGCTCTGACAAAATCGATGGCATTATTAATCAATCCAGCTCCGTTGTCACGTATCAGATTGTTGCATCCTTCCGAATATGGGTCGGAAGGTCGTCCGGGAAAGGCGAACACGTCACGGTCGTAACTCTGTGCGATACCCGCTGTGATAAGTCCGCCGCCCTTTGCTGCCGATTCTACCAGAATTGTCGCATCTGACATACCTGCCACGATACGGTTACGGCGCACGAAGTTCATCTTGTCGGCATTGGTGTCGGTGAAGAATTCGGTGAGTAGTCCACCCTGTTTCACCATCAGGTTGGCTGTATCCTTATGACGGGTGGGATAGATGGTGTCGAGTCCGTGGGCCAGTACACCTACCGTCTCATAACCGTTGCTGAGTGCCTGGCGGTGGGCATGGATGTCCACTCCATAAGCCAGTCCACTGACGATCAGTACCTTGGGACAGATACTTTTCAGGTCGGCGACAAACTTCCGTATGATGTCTTGTCCGTATTGTGTACACAAGCGCGTGCCTACGAGGTTGATGACCCTCGACTGATTCAGTTGGGCGGCGCCTGTATAAAACAGGGCAAGTGGTGCATCGTCGCATTCCTTCAACCGTTGCGGATAATTGTCATCATTCAGACAGAGGATGCGGATATGATGTGCCGCATCATATTCCATTTCAGCCTCCGCACGTCTGAGCGGTTCATCCCAATCCTTGATAGCCTCTATGAAGTGCGGTGAACAGTCGGGCAGGATGTCCTGAATATGATTCCGATGTTCATAGATAGACGTAGCGTCGCCCAACTGCCGATAGAGTTGCACGATACCCGCCATATTGAAGAATCCTATTCTCGCCAGTGCAAGCGTGTAGAGTTTTTCGTTATCATTCATTGACGATAAATCTTTTGAAAGCCTCGTCGTAGTCGTCGCTGTTGGACAGTCGTCCGTTGATCAGGCAGACCAGTTCGAAGGTGCTTCTGAAACTGAGTCGTTCGTCGGAAGCGCGGTAGATATCCTGTGTGAACACATACCGCAGTCCTTCCTTCTTCAGGTTGAGGCGTGAGATAAACTCATCGTCACAGCGCAGGGGAGTCTTAAACTGCATGTTCACTCTGGCTACAACTGCATCCACACCCTTCTCATGAAGGGCGGCGAAACTGACACCGCACTGTTGCAGGAACAGATGACGTGTATGTTCGGCGTAATGCATGTAATTGGCATTGTTGACAATACCCTCGATGTCGCATTCATAGTCGCGGACCATCATTCGTGTTTCAAATATATATTTCATTGTCTTTTAAGATATTCGTATCCGATACGGCAACGCAGACAGTCTTTCTTGTCGCAGTATTCCTTTTTCAGTTGAATGAGAGCCTGACTGTCTCCGGCATTTTTCACATCCAGTCCGCACTGCTGCCACATACGGATGATGTAGTTGTTCTCCGCCTTCAGTTGTTCGAGCAAGTCGAAGGCCCGTTCGCAAAGCATATCGTTAGACTGATGTCTGCCGTAAGCGAAGAGCATCGGTATGGCGGTGTTGATCATCAGCAGGTTGAGCGAAAACGGAGAGAGATGTTTCTCGTTGGTCTCACTCTTGCTGCCGAATGTATAGTGGTTCTCCCAGTAAGGGGTCACGTTTGTCTTCAATAGATTCTCGAGATACGCTATGGTGTCCGACTCTACGAGACGACTGAGCCCGGCCTGTCGCTGGTAATACAAGTTGGCCAGTTGCGAGATGCGGATATGTGGAAAGTTTTGCGGGCGCAACCTCAGGAACTTCCACAACCGGCTGTCTATCGGTTTGAGTCCGAACTTATGCGCCAGATACAGATACTCGTTGCGCAACTTGGTGAAATAACCTTCGTCGAGTGCTTCCTGCTGGTATTTGGCCGGAATGGTATCCAGTTGCAGAAGTCCCGCCTGTCCCATAAACATAGCCTCTATCTGGAAAAGGTTATCACGATGATGAGCTATAGCGTGTAGAGGAACGTTGAGAGCCCATTGCTCGAAAGCGTCGCCATTGATACCGAATCCGTAGTTGCGTGCCAGTGTCACGAAATATCCGTCTTCCCATGAACCGTTGCATCGTGCCACGCGTTTCTTGATGTCCTCCGTCTTCTGTTCCAGTCGTTCCGTCTGCAGGGCGGCCATCCAACTGTGTACCATCAGACGGCTCAGTTCGGGTATCACCTTATAACAGGGGGGATAAGAATCCGTCGAAAGCAGTTCGTGGTAATGTTCCCTCACATGATCGGGGATCACCAGTTGCATCTGCGGCAGATATTTTCCGTCATTCGTTCTGACATCACTGTCTATCTGTCCAGCCACGTGCAGAATCACATTGTTGTAGTTGTCGTCCTTATCATGCCCATGAGTGTACCAGTCCGTCGACTTGTCATGTATTTCTATATTGCCTACCCACAGGGTGTCGCCTATCTTTATTTTCGAATTAAAGAAATCCGGTCCGGCATTCGTATTATGCAGTCCGGGGTCTATCACATCTATTGGTTGATTGTCAGTAGTAGTCAGTACTTTGAGCGGAAACAGTTTATGTTTCCAGACATAGTGCAGTAGTTGCTCCATCGTTATTTACGTTCATGATTAAACTGCAAAGTTACACGAAAAAATCTTTTCATGCAAGATAATGCACGATTTAATCTTATCCGAGCTGCCAAATCAATAAAAAGTGTAAAAAGCACACGTCAAACTGTATAATAGATATAACAAAAAGAACAATGTAAAGAATATTTTTGTAATTTTACACCCTGAAATATTAATGTATCTAATAACAAACCGTTCAAAATTTCATGAAAAGACTATTATCGACAATCGTTTTAGGTTCATTGGCTATCGGATGCCTACAGGCAAAGACAGACAAAGGCAATGGATATCCTATTACCCAAGTACCGTTTACTGCAGTGAATGTAACCCCGGGCACCTTCTTCGGACAAAGACTGGAAGCCGCCCGTAAGGTGACCATACCTCTTGCTTTCAGCAAATGCAAGGAGACGGGGCGCTATGAAAACTTTATCAAGGCAGCCCATCCAGGAGAGAAGAATATCTTCCATGGTTTTACATTCGATGATACGGATGTCTATAAGACGATAGAAGGTGCAAGTTATATCCTCCAGACCTATCCGGATAAGAAGATGAAGGCATATATAGACAGTGTACTGAATATCGTTTCGGCCGCACAGGAAAAAGACGGGTATCTGTATACTCCGCGTACGATGAACCCTTCCAATCCGCCCGACTGGGCAGGACCTGCGCGTTGGTCGCGAGAAGAGATACTCAGTCATGAACTTTATAACCTCGGTCACATGGTAGATGGCGCCGTGGCTCATTATCAGTCAACGGGCAGTCGCAAATTTCTGGATATAGCCATCCGTTATGCCGACTGTGTATGCAAGGAAGTAGGTCCGGCGGTAGGACAGGCTTGTGTGGTGCCCGGTCATCAGATAGCAGAAATGGCACTGTCGCGTCTGTATCTCGTCACCGGCAATAAGAAATATCTGGATGAGGCCAAATTCTTCCTCGATTATCGTGGCAAAACGGCAAGGAAAGATTTTTATTCCCAGAGCAGTAAACCGGTAGTAGAACAGAAAGAGGCTGTCGGTCATGCTGTACGTGCCGGTTATATGTATTCCGGTATGGCTGATGTGGCGGCTCTAACGGGCGATTCCTCGTACATCAAGGCGATAGATGCCATCTGGGATAATATCGTCAGCAAGAAGTATTATCTGACAGGAGGTGTAGGTGCACGTCATGCCGGTGAAGCTTTCGGAGACAATTACGAGTTGCCTAATCTGACAGCATATAACGAGACTTGTGCTGCCATCGCTCAGGTTTATCTCAATCAGAGGATGTTCCTTCTTCATGGCGACAGCAAGTACATCGACTGTCTCGAACGCAGTCTGTACAACGGTGTGATAGACGGAATGAGTATCGACGGAGGCAAGTTCTTCTATCCTAATCCGTTGGCTTCGGACGGTAAGTATCGTTTCAATGCCGACAACACGCTCGACCGTCAACCATGGTTCGGTTGCGCCTGCTGCCCTAGCAATCTGTGTCGTTTCATCCCTTCGCTGCCAGGTTATCTGTACGCGGTGAAGGATAACAACATATACGTTAATCTGTTTTCGGGCAACAAGTCCACTCTTGATGTCAACGGTAAGAAAGTAAGCCTGGAAGAAACCACCGAGTATCCTTGGAACGGTGATATCGCCATCACGGTGAAAGAAGCGAAGACATCCGATTTCAATCTGATGGTCCGTATACCCGGTTGGGTAAAGAACCAAGTGGTGCCCAGTGACCTTTATGCTTACAGTGACGGACAGAATCCCGGTTACTCGGTCAGTGTTAATGGTAAAACCATTAGTACGGCTGCCCTTGTGAAAGGTTATTTCCAGATAGTCCGCAAATGGAAGAAGGGCGACCAGATTCGCATCCATTTCGATATGGAACCCCGTACGGTGGTAGCCAACGAGAAAGTGGCAGCCGACAGAGGTCGTGTGGCTGTGGAGCGCGGACCGCTTGTATACTGTGCTGAATGGCCTTACAACGACTTTGACGTGAGCAGAGTGGTAATTGGTAATAAATTGAATTTCGAGGTCGTAAACAAGCCGCAATTGCTTAACGGCATCAAAGAGATTACCACTGATGCACAGGCATTGTCGACGGATGCAGACGGCAAGGTACAGGTGAAAGATGTCAAACTCACGTTGATTCCTTATTATTGCTGGAACCATCAAGGACCAGGCAAAATGGAGGTGTGGATGAGCAAAGGACTGGAAACAATGGATGCTAAATAGAAAATCAAACAAAAAAGGCGGACCGGAAGGTTCGCCTTTTTTGTTATCAGTTGTTCTATAGCAGAAATATACTTTCGTTTCCCATATTGAAGAGCAAATCGAGAATACTCAGATTCGGCAGGAATCCATGTTTCTGTTCGTATACCTGATAATATCTTTCCGGTGTGAAGTCAGCATCGGGCAGCGGATGCTTGGGGCGAATCACTTCACGGAAGTCTTTGATTGTTTCTAGTGAGTCTGCGAGGTTGTCGGTTGTCTTGATGCAATCATCTTCCGCTTTGATGCAGTCGCCTTCTACCTTGGAGTAGTCGTTTTCTACCTTGAAGAACTCGTCGGTCACCCGGATATTCGGTCTGATGTCTGTCAGCTCGCACATCTTCTCCGTTATCTCCATATTGAAGTCGAAGAGGAAATCCCATTTCTTCTCAAAGAACGGGTGGATGTCGTCAGCATAATATTCGAAGAACGGCGACTCGCCGTAGGCGCTCACCAAAGCGTTCCAGTGCAGATGTCGCCAGTTGCCGTGGTCGCTGATGCGGATATCCTTCATCAGCATCTTGTTGTCAGACGATTGTGAGTCGGTCCTCTCTGTAGGTATCGTCAGAGCCTGCAGACCGTTTGTCGTAGCGATGATACAACGGTTGCGGTACGTCTGTTTCATATAACTGTCGTACTGCTCTATCCGTATCTCGTCGTAACGGTTTAGTTTCTGATACCATTGTATCGGTCCGAAGTATGTGGAAGATAATAATGCTTTCATTTTATTGATGCGAAGAACCTGTCGTTGCGGTAACCTTCGTAGAACGGTTTACGGTCATCTTTGTTGAACACGACAGTGACAACCTTGCCGATGATATGATTTTCAGGCACCAGTCCGAAGAATCGCGAATCTTTCAGATTATGGTTGCTGTGGGTTGTCATCCAGTAATAATTCTGTGTGAACGAAGCGCAATGGGTTATTTTGCCGTCTACATACAGCGTGTCTCCTTTAATCTGTGCCTTGCGATGCTCGTGTATGTTATACGTATTGCAAAGTAGAGCCATATTCTCTTTTGTGACTCTTACCATCCGGCATTTCCCCGGAATGACAATCTGTACATCCTTGTTTACCGAGACCGTATCACCCGGTACAGCCTTGCAATAACCCAGACATACAGGTCGGTAAGTGACGTCGTCTGCGGTGTCGAGCGGTTCATTGAAGGCAACCATATCGTTGTAGTCAATCTTGCTCTTACACCATCTGCCATAAGAAAAAAGTCCTCCCAAGCCCGTGCGTAGTCCGTAACTCCATCTGTTCACCAGTATTCTGTCACCCTCTTTCAGTTCCGGTTGCAGACCCGAAGACGGTACCGTATAGATAGTGAACGCCAGAGCGCGGAAAGCTAACATCACCAAGAAAGTGACTGCCAGTGCTACCACAAACTTGAGAGTTCCTTTCATCGGTTGTTTAAGTTTACTTTATATTGTCCACCCAGTTGAACAGGCGGCTCCATCTTATACCGGAGAACCCATGGCGGTCGGGATCAGACGACCACCAGATAAATATAGGTTTACCTACGATATGATCTTCAGGCACGAAACCCCAATAGCGGCTGTCGGCCGAATTGTGGCGGTTGTCGCCCATCATCCAGTAGTAGTCCATCTTGAATGTGTACTTGTCTGTCCGTTTGCCGTTGATAAAGATTTTGCCATCTTTCACCTGCAAGTCGTTGCCCTCATACACTTTGATAGGACGTTCGTATATAGCTATATTGTTTATATCCAGATGTATACTCTTTCCTTTGGCGGGAATCCAGATGGGTCCGTAGTTGTCGCGTGTCCAGTGCATATTCCCGTTCAGCGGATAGATATCGTTATCCGTCGCGTCTGTGTTGAGGCGGATGCTCTGTACCAGGTCCTTACGGTGCGAGAGTACGTTGTAGGCACGTTTGGTAAGCGGCATGTAACCGTTCTGGTTCAGACTTGTCAAGTCTTCGTTGCTGATGCCGAGGTCTTTCATCATATCGTCAGAAAGCGCAACTTTCAGTTTCATATAGTAAGTATACTGCACATTGTCCGGTTCCTTGTTGGCCTTGCCGTTGAGATAGACGATACGGTTCTTGATCTGCAAGGTCATCCCCGGCAGACCTACACAACGTTTTACATAGTTTTCGCGGCGGTCGGTAGGTCGTGTCATGATGTCACCGTATTCGGCGGCGTTGTCCTTGATAGCCTGTCGTCCTGTGGCGTAGACCTGATCGAACACGGCACGGCGCTGTACCGGACTGATTGAGTCGAGGTTCGGATGCTGCTGATACAACTGCCATCCCAGTCCGTAGCACATCTGATAGTAGTCGTAAGCCTGATATTGCGGAGCGCTGACGAGCGTGTCGCCGGCAGGATAGTTGAACACGACGATATCATTCAGTTTCACATGTCCCAGTCCCTTTACACGACGGTAGTCCCAATGGGGCCATTCTATATAAGATTTCATGTCAACCACCGGTAACGTATGCTGTGTGAGTGGCATTGTGAGCGGCGTCTCCGGGATACGGGGACCGTAACTCAGTTTGCTGACAAACAGATAATCGCCCGTGAGCAACGATTTCTCAAGCGAAGAAGACGGTATGACATAGTTCTGGAAGAAGAACAGATTGATGAAGTATACGGCTACGAGGGCAAACACCAGAGCGTCTATCCAACTCATCACAAACTTCACCGGCCGTTCGGCCTCTTTCCACCACTGCCATTTTATCTTCTTGGTGATATAGACATCGAATATGAATGGGACGACGATGAGTCCCAGCCAACTTTTCAACCACAGTAGAAAAACGAGATACAGTACCAGTACGACAATACATTTCGTCCACTGTACCTTCATATTGCGACTTTCTTTTTCTTTATCGATCATGATCGTGACTATTACGCATTAAAACTTGAACAGGTCGCTCGTTGTGAGCAGTCCCTTATGGTCCTTGGTATATTCGGCAGCCAGTACAGCACCCAAGGCGAAGCCCTTACGGCTGTGTGCATCGTGGGTGATGGTTATCTTATCAGCTTCCGAGTCGTATTCGATGGTATGGATACCAGGCACCTCATCACGGCGGATACTGTTGATAGCCAGTTCGTTGGCGGCACAGGCATCAGAGCCTGTAAGTGAGCCGTCGGGAGCCAGCAACGTACCCTTTACCCATTTGTCCTTGCTGTCCATATTGTCGATAATCTCTTCGGCGAGCGTGATAGCCGTGCCCGAAGGAGCATCGAGTTTATGAATATGATGCGTCTCAGTCATCTCCACACGATACTGAGGGAAACCGTTCATAATCTTCGCCAGATAACGGTTTACGGCACTGAATATAGCCACGCCGATACTGAAATTGGAAGCCCAGAACAGCGTCTGTCCACCTTCCGAGCACATCTTCTTCACCTCGTCGCCATGTTCTTTCATCCATCCGGTAGATCCCGAAACCACCTTCACGTTATGAGCGAAAGCCTTCAGGTAGTTGCCATAGGCAGCCATAGGAGCTGTAAACTCGATAGCGACATCTGCCGATGCAAAAGCGGGACTGTCGAAGTCCTGTGGGTTATCAATATCAATAATACTAACGATTTCATGACCACGGTCTTTGGCAATCTGTTCTATCATTTTGCCCATTTTACCGTAGCCGATTAAAGCAATTTTCATTTTAATTCGAATTAAATTTTCGCAAAGGTAACGATTTTAGTCCATAACTTATTCGTTTTCAACCAAAATTATTAATTTTTTCAACAGATTATACCTAAAATTTCCTCACAAAAGAAAATGAGCAATTAAACATCATAACATCGCTAATCCTTTGTATATAAGGCTCTCACCCAGATACATACCTTGCAAAACACTACCATAACACCATTCTTTTTGTTCTCTTGTGATAAGTGAATATTTGTATTTTCTGTATACTTTTGATGGTTTAAGCTTCAAAAGTACCATTTTTGATCACCGAAAGCACCGCTTTGACACAAAATTTAGGCCTAAAAGTTGTTCAATCCCACCGTAAATGGTCTTCAATCCCACCGCTTTTGCAACACTTTTAGGCCTAAATTTGTGACGAATGTGTAGCGTTCCGCATTGTTATTTCAGCTGTTGTAAAGTGTTATCATCTTTGTTATCAGGTGTTTATGCTGTTCTGCGACGTAATGACGTTTATTTTTCTTATTTTTCTTATTAAGAGCCGGGGCTCATTCCTGAGAGTGTAGGCTCAAGCTTCTCTTTCACTTTTATTCGGTCGTAGACAGGCAATGGGTATCCTCAAAATCCTTTTCATTACATTTTCCAAATTCATGTTGGTAGTGGTGCTTTTTATTGGTAACCAGTACCAATATTAATTGTATTTTGTATCCTAGATTTGCGCGCCTCTGCGCGTTCATTATAAAGCGTCGTTGATTCATCGTTGAACAGTCGTTGAGTTACCGTTGATTTACCACTCAACTCTGATTTTGTTTTTTCAAAATAAAGATGTATTATTTAATATGGGAATGTTAATTCATCGCAAACGTTTGGTATTTTTTTGGTAATTTACCACAAATGTGGTAGCCAATTTACCTTTTGTTTGCGATTTCAGTTGTGAATAATTCGGGATAACTTTGCATTGTCAAATTATTAATATAGACGATATGGCAATATTTATCATAGCAGACAACAGGGAACTATCAGCTTATGCGGTAGAACAACTTATCCGTAACAGAAAGGATAACGATGTTCGACATGCGACAGACAAATATGAACTGATTGAAAAGCTCAAAGAAATGGATGAATGTGCCGTCGTAGTACTAGACTATACTCTTTTCGACTTTAATGACGTGGACAGTCTTCTTATCATTGGAGAACGGTTTCCCGAAGTGCACTGGTTGCTATTCAGCGATGATCTGACAGAATCTTTTCTGAAGAGCGTGGTATATAACAGTCGTAATATGAGTGTCGTCTTCAAAGATTCCTCACTTAAAGAAATTACAGAAGCGCTTGGTTATGCCGCGCGGGGTGAGAGATATATTTGCCAGCGAGTTACCGAAATATTACTCTCTGAACGACTGAAAGAGGAAGAAAAACCTTCAAAACTCACGCATACAGAGATAGAGATTGTGAGGGCTATCGCTCAGGGTAAAACGACCAAAGAGATAGCAGCGGAACGTTTCTCCAGTATTCACACAATCAACACACACCGTAAGAATATTTTTCGGAAGTTAGGTGTCAACACTGCCCATGAAGCAGTGAAGTCTGCTGTACGGTCAGGACTTATAGACACATCAGAATATTATATCTGATGTGTCTTTTATATTATACATTTTGCTGCCTGCAGGATGTCATCCAGAATATCTTCTTGATTTTCAAGTCCAATACTTAATCTTACAGTAGTGGATTTAACATCCATAACCTTCCGCTGCGCTTCGGTGAATGTGCCAAAAATAGTACTTGCCGGATGTATGGTCAGACTTTTATTGTCGAACAGATTGGTGGCTCGCCGAATCAGTTGCAGATGATCAATGAACTGATAACATTGTTCTTTGCTGTCTAAGTCTAGGGTAAGCATCGCTCCGGGAAGTACACCGAATTGTTTTATACTGAGAGCGTGAAAAGGATTACTCTCCAAACCTGTATAATTGATTTCCTTGATATGATCGGAATGTTCCAGTTGCTGTGCAAGCCACAAAGCTGATGAAGCCTGTCGGTGGTATCTGATATCCAATGTTTCAAGTCCCAAAGTTTCCATGTATGCCACTTGTGGAGTCATCAACGTGCCGAAATTGGGTATAATCTCTTGTTTAAGACGTGCCGTGAAAGCGAAACGTCCGCCGATGCGCTTGCTCTTCTCACGTAGAGACGGTGTAGGGGATTCCGACCAGTCGAAATGGCCGTAGTCGATGATGATACCTCCTAATCCTGTGGCACCTCCCGATATATATTTTGTACTTGACAAGACCTCTACGTCTACACCGAAATCCTTCGCATGGAAAGTTGTGAACGGTACGATGGTGGTGTCTGCGATAAGTGGTACATGATGCTTGTGAGCTATCTTCGATAATGCTTCAAGATCAGCCACTTCCATTTGAGGGTTCGTTATGATTTCAAGAAATATGGCACAAGTATGTTCATCGATGAGCGACTCCATGGAATCTGTATGAATAAGGTCGGCAGTACGTATCTCCACTCCTAACGCTCCAAGCGTGTGTGTCAGCAACGAGTATGTATTGCCGAAAAGATGTGAAGATATGATGATGTTGGTGCCGTTGGCAGCTATCGTAGTCATGACATTGCTGATAGCTGCCATACCTGTATTGAGCGCACTGACACTTATTGCATCAGTAAAGTGCTGGATGCGTTTCTCAAGATACTGGACTGTAGGATTGGATACACGCGAATAAGAATGTTCAGGACTGCGTCCGCAGAAGGCATCTTCCATCGCTTTGGCATTTGGAAATTCATAGGCTGCCGTGTAGTAGACAGGCATAGCGAGTGAACCGTAGGCATCTTTTTTATTAAACTTAGATGTCAGAATATCTGTTTCATAATGTTTCATTTCTCTATAAATTTATTGACGATGCAAAGGTATAAATATTATGGTACGGCAACAATACCAAAGGTTTGGTATTTAAAATACCCTCACAATGGGATTTTGCGGTAGCTGATTTATTCCGAACTTTGCACCAATGATTTTTAAATAAAAATAGACATGGCAAAAATTGTAGTAAATGGTGAAAATCAGTCGGTAGATTTGCCGCTGAGCCTGAAAGAACTGATAGAATTGAACAATGTGACGCAACCGGAAATGGTTTCCGTACAAATCAATGAGGAGTTTGCCGATCGTGACAAATGGGCTAAGATACAAATCAAGGAAGGTGATAAAATAGACTTCCTGTATTTTATGGGAGGTGGTGCACAATGATAGAACTCAGCGAAGAACAGATAGAACGCTACAGTCGCCATATTCTCCTGCAGGATGTGGGTGTGGAAGGTCAGGAGAAAATACTCAACGGTAAAGTCCTTGTGGTAGGAGCTGGCGGATTGGGAGCACCGGCCGCCTTGTATCTTGCGGCAGCAGGTGTAGGTACTGTTGGTATCGTGGATGCCGATGTAGTGGACCTTAGTAATCTGCAACGTCAGATAATCCATTTTACCCCGGATGTAGGCAAAGCAAAAGTAGAGAGTGCAAAGGAAAAAATGAAACTGATCAATCCTGGTGTGAATGTAGTGACCTATCATACATTTATGGATTCAACGAATGCTCTGGATATCATCAAGAATTATGATTTTGTGATAGATGGAACAGACAATTTTCCGGTGAAGTTTCTTATCAATGATGCCTGTGTCATGGCAGGTAAGGCATTTTCGCACGGAGGTATACTAAGGTTTAACGGACAGACCTTCACACATGTGCCCGGTAGCGCATGCTATCGATGTATGTTCAAAGAACCTCCACCAGCAGGCAGCGTTCCTACTTGTTCCCAGGCAGGAGTACTTGGTGCGATAGCAGGAATGTTAGGTACCATACAGGCAACTGAGGCTCTGAAATATCTTATAGGTGTGGGTGAATTGCTTACTGATCGTCTGCTGACGTTCGATGCGAAGACAATGAACTTCCGTACGATAAAAGTAAAGCGTAACAACCATTGTTCGATATGTGGAGACAGTCCGATAATCAAAGAACTGATAGACTATGAACAGGCCGCCTGCGATCTAAAAAGTCATAACAGATAAAAAATACAAGATGAGAATCAATGATGATGTAAAAGATGCGATTATCGCACAGGCACGGCGAGATGCTCCATTTGAATCCTGTGGCTATTTGTTGGGTAGAGATGGAACAGTCACTGAAAATTACTGGATGGAGAACATCGACCATAGTAGTGAACATTTCTCTTTCGCACCAAAGGAGCAGTTTGCTGCTATGAGATACGCACGAGAGAAAGGACTTTCGATATTGGCCAACTGGCACAGTCATCCCGCAAGTCCGTCAAGGCCTTCACAAGAAGACCTCCGACTTGCCAACGACCCTCATATTCGATATGCTATATTGTCATTGCTTGATGGCAATATTACACTCAATTCATTTAGGATAAAAGATGGGGAAGTAGTCGATAAAGAAATACATATCTAACTGTAGTGTTTTTATGTTGCTTTTTGCAGAAAGTTTACGAAAGAATTTCGTAAATACTCTGATAATTAGTATTGAAATTAATCAAATAAATATTTATACTAAAAAGCCTTAAAAGTACATTAAATGCCTGACGTAAAATTAACATCTATTTATTATCTAGTATAAAAACTGGTGATTTTTCTTAAAAATACCAAAGATTTGGTATTGTAGGGATGATTTAATCTCAGTAATTTTGCAAACAAATTATAAAACGATTTATGAGAAAATATTTAGAAGAGTATATATTTGTAATTATATTATTACTATATGTCTGTCCTGTGGAAGGCCAGAAAGAAATTACAAAAGATAGTTTGGCAGCAATAAAAAATGTACAGTTGCAAAACGTTGTCGTGAAGGCAAAAAAAAGTTCTGTTATTAAAACACACGGAGCGGAAAATGGCCAAATAATAACCGGAACGGAACTCCTTCGTGCAGCCTGCTGTAATCTTGGTGAAAGTTTTATTAGTAACCCATCAGTAGACGTAAGTTATTCAGATGCAGCAACAGGAGCAAAACAAATAAAACTATTGGGGTTGAGTGGAAAATATGTTCAAATGTTGAGTGAAAATATACCCAATTACCGTGGAGCCTCTGCACCATTTGCATTGGGATATATACCAGGACCTTGGATGCAGAGTATTCAAGTGTCTACTGGCGCATCCTCTGTCAAAAATGGTTATGAGTCCATAACTGGACAGATAAATGTTGAATTTAAAAAACCGCAAGCTCCAAAATACCTTGAAGCAAACATATATTACAATTCCATGAATAAAATAGAAGCCAATTTTGATGCGAATATACATCTAAACAAGCATCTTTCAACTGCTTTTTTAGGTCATTATGAGAACCAGATATCCTCACATGATAAAAATAATGACGGATTTATTGATGTGCCATGTGTCGAGCAATATGATTTTCAAAATCGGTGGGCCTGGATGGGAACACATTATGTTTTTCAAGGTTCTTTTAAGGCAACAAAAGAAAATCGTACAAGTGGTCAGGATGAAATGTATGCGATGAATAATTCAAATAAGGAACTTTATAAAATTGGGATTAAGACAGAACGTTACGAAGCATTTACAAAAAATGCTTTTATGTTTAACAAAGAGCATGGTTCAAATGTAGCATTGATACTTAGTGGCTCCTTCCATAATCAAGATTCGTATTATGGTCATAAATATTATGATGTAGATGAAAAGAATGCTTATACATCATTGATGTACGAATCAGAATATGGTAAGAGACATAAATTAAGTACTGGAATTAGTTTGAATTATGATAGGTTTGACCAATGGGAACTTTTAAATGAAAATTTACTGTCAACAGATAGACAAAAGGTGATAGAATCTGAAACGACTCCAGGAATATATGCGCAATATACATATAATTTAAATGATAAAGTAATTATTATGGCTGGTTTAAGAGCAGATCATAGCAGTGTCTTTGGTTACTTCGTTACACCCAGAACACATATAAAGATAGCCCCTTCTGATAATTTTAATATTAGATTATCCGCCGGAGAAGGCTATAGGACTAACCATGTAATGGCAGAGAATAATTTTCTTTTGGCTAGTGGTAGAACTATAATTATTGATCAGAATTTAAAACAAGACAAGGCTTGGAATTTTGGAATAAGTACCACTAACTATATTTATATTCTGAACAAACGCATGACTTTGAATTGCGAGTACTACTATACTAATTTCGTTAATCAGGTTATAACGGACGTTGATAGTGACCCTCATTCTGTCCACTTTACAAATTTGGAAGGTAGTTCCTATTCACATACATTTCAAGCTGATGTAACATATCCCTTTTTCCGAGGATTTACGATAACGGCGGCATATAGACTAACAGATGTCAAATGTACTTATGGTGGAGTTTTATTAGAGAAGCCGTTAACATCTAAATATAAAGAATTACTTACAGCATCCTATTCTACTCCTTTGGGATTGATGCAATTTGATGTTACTTTACAAATTAACGGTGGTGGAAGAATGCCTAGTCCTTATACTTTACGCGATGGCTCTCTTTCATGGAATAAAGAATATAAGAGTTTTGAACAATTAAGTGCACAGATAACTCGTTTCTTTCGATTTGGAAGCATATACATAGGAGGTGAAAATCTGACGAACTTCAAACAGAAAAATCCTATTATAAATGCAAATGACCCATGGAGCAAAGGATTTGATAGTACAATGGTATGGGGACCTTTAGAAGGATCCATGTTTTATATAGGTTTACGTTTAAATATTAATAAAATTTAGAAATTATGAAAAGAAAAATGATTTTGACAGCTATGATGCTGTTGTGTTGTGTGATGCTGTTATCGGCAAAAAACATTCAGTCTGTTATTTTTAAAACAGCACCAGAAATGCATTGTTCAAGTTGTGAAAACAGAATTAAATCTGGACTAAAATTTGAAAAGGGAGTCAAAGATATTGTGACAGATTTAACAAAGAAAACAATTACTGTTACTTATGATGCTGACAAAACATCACCAGAAAAGTTAATAGAAGCTTTTGATAAAATCAATTACACAGCATCAGTATTCAATGGGGATAAGAATTCGGATGTAATTCCAAAAGCAGATAGTTGCTGTGGAGGCGGCGGCTGTAAATGTGGGAGCAAATCTAAGGCAGATGATGAAAAAGCAGCAGAGTCGCAACAGAGTGAGAAGGAAGGATGTGCATGTTGCTCAAAAAAACAGGGGGAAAAGAAACCAATTAGATAAAGACTTTAAAGTCATAATCTTGTAGTGGAGAATGCCATTGGTTTTTTGATCAGTGGCATTTTTTTTATTTTATAACATATAGGTTTTAAAATTAAGGTGTATGAAAAAAATATTATTATATATTGTCTTTTTTGGGACGCCCATATTATCATTCGCTCAGAATGATAATATAGTAAAAGGAACAGTTTCGTCACAGGAGAATGGTGAACCTGTTCCGGGGGCAACAATAACCATCAAAGGAACAAATTGTCATTGTATTACAGATCAGAAAGGTTGCTTTACTATACAAGTTCCGAAGGGCGCAAATAAAGTTCAAGTCCGATTTTTAGGTATGAAAGATGAAGAATTGAACATCGTGCCCGGCATGAAAATTTATTTGCAGACAGATTCAAAACAAATTAATGATGTGGTTGTTGTCGCTTATGGAAGTGCGATGCGTAAGGATTTGACATCAAGTATTGGAAAAATAGCAGGAGAAAAGGTCCTTACGGTACCCATAACAAGTTTAGAACAGACACTACAAGGAAAAATACCTGGAGTTGAAGTCATGAGCGCAACAGGAGCTCCAGGGGGTGCTGTCATTGTAAATGTACGAGGGACCTCATCCATAACAGCTGGGAATAGTCCTTTGTATGTAGTTGATGGTTTACCTATTATATCGGATGATATGACTTTAAAAGGAGGATACCAAGGGAATGGGGCCAGTGGTATAGCAGACATTAACCCCAATGACGTGGAGAGTATCGAAGTTCTCAAAGATGCTTCAGCCGCTGCACTTTATGGTAGTAGGGCATCAAATGGTGTCGTACTTATTACAACAAAGAAGGGTTATGGTCACAAGCCAACTATAACGCTGAACTCATATATAGGTATCCAGGATTTTTGGAAAAAATTGAAATATCTTAATGCTTCTGATTATGTTAATGCAATGAATGAAGCAATTGACAATTATAATTCATCATATAATTTGACCGAAACACAAGCTGCCTTTAAAAAACATATATCACCAGTCGTAGACGGTGTGAATACAAATTGGGTAGACGAGATTACACGCAACGTAGCATTGCAAACAAGTCATCAATTGTCAATAGGTGGTTCCACTGATAGAGGAGCATACTATTTAAGTGGTGGATATTATTATCAACAAGGAATTCTTAAGAAAACTGATTATCGAAGGTTTAATTTAAGATCAAATGTCAGTTACCGACTTAATCGTAGGATAGATATATCAGCTAACATTGCATTAAGTTCATCGAATAATAATCGCTCAACAGGTGATAACAATATTTATTCTCCGTGGATTTGTGCTCAAAGTACTACTCCTGATCAGCCTATTTATGATGGAAATGGTAATTATTACACCACAAATGTGAACAATCCCGTACATCTAATAAATGAACAAGAGCAAAATAGTAAGCATTATCGTGGAATATTAAATTTTAAAACCAATGTAATAATTTTAAAAGATTTGACATATCATTTTAATTATGGTGGCGATTTCAATATTGAACATGATTTCGGCTATTTTCCAAAAAATTCAATTGAAGGAGCATCAAGTAAAGGCGAAAGTTCTGATTATAGAGGATTTACATATACCAACCTTTATGAGAACACCATTGATTACAAACATGATTTTGGACATTTGAAATTAAAAGCATTAGTTGGAACTAGTTACCAACATACTTCAATTGATGATGCAAGTGTTACAGGTATTAATTTTATATCAACGACTTTGAAGTATATAGCAGCCGCGGGAACGATAAGTGATGGATCTTCATCTTTAGAAGAAAACGCTTTATTGTCTTTCTTCGGACGTCTGAATCTGAATTATAAAGATAAATATTATTTTGAAGGTTCTTTAAGAAGTGATGCTTCATCAAAATTCAAAAGAGGGAAACGTGTCGGATATTTCCCAGCGACTTCATTTGGATGGAACATAAATAAGGAACATTTTTTTCCTGAGAATTCTGTCGTTAATGAATTAAAGTTAAGAGGAAGTATCGGCCTTACCGGTAATCAGGAAGGAATAGGAAATTACAACTATCAGCAGACATATAGTGCCAGTCAGATTAAATATAACAACCAGCCGGGTTTGGCTTTTACATATAGTAAAGCTAATAGTGAGCTTACGTGGGAAAAAACATTGCAATGGGGATTTGGCGTTGATTTCGGAATATTTAATAATCGTATTGAAGGAACTTTGGATTGGTATAAAAAGGATACCCATGATTTATTACTATCACATTCCATTAATTCTTTAAGTGGATATTCTTCTATGATTTCGAATGTAGGCAGCATTACAAACAGTGGTTGGGAATTTCAAATAACTTCGCACAATTGTACAAGGAATTTCTTATGGAACACAACTCTTAATATTACTTTTGAACATAATAAAGTGACAGGATTGAATAAAGATGCAAATGGAAATAATGAATCAGTTGATGTCGGGTATGTGAACCGTCTTCAAGTGGGAGAACCAATGGCTGCATTTTATCTTGTCAAGATGGCTGGAATATATCAGAGCAAAGAAGAAATTTTGTCACAACCACATGGACAGGAATTGTATGATGCAGGGATAAGACCTGGAGATGTAAAATATGAGGATCTAAATAAAGATGGAATAATTGATGATAACGACCGTCAATTTTGTGGTTCGCCGTTTCCTAAATTCTTTGGATCTATCATTAATGAGTTTAAATATAAAGGTTTCGATTTATCTTTTGGCCTTCAATTCTCATTTGGCTCAAAGTTGTATGCTTATTGGAAAAGTAGTAACAAAGTAGCCAACCTTGGAGGTTATAACAGTCAAATTCTGGAATCAGAATGGGAAAACAGATGGACAGATGGTAATCATAGTAACAGTACACCAAGAGCAGTAGCGTCAGGATATTCTTATAAAAATAATACATTGGAGAGTACGCGCTATTTGGAAAATAATGATTTTCTCCGTATAAGAAACTTAACAATAGGCTATACATTACCTGAGGGAATAACTGATAAACTAGAAATACAGAAAGTTAGGTTTTATGTGACAGCAGAAAATTTGTACACATTTACTAGCTATGATGGCTATGATCCCGAAGTCGCCATTTTCCCAAATCGTACAACATACCGTGGAACAGATGCTGGTAGCGTTCCGCAACTCAGGTCTTTCGTATTTGGGGTGAATGTAGGTTTTTAATAACAGATAAAATAATGAATTATGAATAATATATATAAAATAACAATTGGAATATTGACCTTTCTGCTGTCTGCCTGCTCACTTGATTTTGAACCTACTTCAGCAGTTTCAAGTAATAATCTGACGGAAGATGATTATTCATCCCTGCTAGTAGGTGTTTATGATGCAATGCAAATGCAGTTACCCTCCCAGATACAGGATATCTGTTCAGACAATATTAAGGCTAGAACATGGAGCAACCTTATACAAATGGATAATGACGCAGTAACTACGGATAATAGTTATAATAGCAGTTATTGGGATACCTATTATGGTAATATAGCTTTATGTAATAATCTGATTAATTTAATAAGTAATAAGGATGGGTCCAAATTCAGGGAAATAGAGGCCCAGGCACGTGTTGTGAGAGCGTTAAATTATTATCAGATTGTATCTTTATGGGGAGATGCTCCCTTGGTAAAAAGTGTATCAGATTCATTGTTACCTCGATCACCTGAAAACGATATTTGGGAGTTAATGAAGGAAGATGCTCAATATGCCATAAAATATGCGCCAGACTTCACTGATCCCAGTTATGTGAGTAAAGATGCCGGAAAGGCTTTGTTAGCACGTATTTTACTTATTGCCCCTGTTGGTGTTCAAGATAAGACTGAAGCTAAAGAGATCGCTGAAGGATTAATAGCCGAAGAAAAATTTACTCTTGCTGAAAATCCTGCGGATATTTGGCAAAATCATACAAGTGCTGAAATTATTCTTCAATGGATGAACGTTTCAGGTGATGGATATGCTCCGGGATGGTGGCTTCGTTCAAATATTGTAAATAATGTATCTAATCCAGGAATAGGTGACTATGGACGATACGAACTTCCCGTAGACACGGCTTTATATAATGCTTTTGAAAAAGGAGACAAAAGGAAAGCTGTCAGTGTAAGACATTTAAAAAATGCTACTAACGAGACTTATGATGTGATAAAATTCCCCCGTTATGACGGTGCTGATCCATTTCCTGTATTTCGAATTGCAGAACAATATCTGATTTCTGCGGAAGCTCAAGGATACCCAAAAGGCATAGGCCGTTTAAATGAACTTAGAGTGATTCGTGGTTTACCGGCACTCAAGGTGGGAACAGATATAGATGAGAATAATTTTGAAGATAAAATAATGGCAGAACGTCGAGTCGAATTTGTTTCCGAAGGTTTCAGATGGTACGATTTACGTCGTTGGTGGAATAGCGGTGAAGCTGGAAAACAGTCCGTATTAAATTTAAATTCTTATCAGGTCGGGGAAGTGGTAGGTAGTCGTTCGACGGCTAGTGAAACACTTAATATTGATACGGATGGTCATAATCTTCTATGGCCAATAAGTGCTACCACACGAGCCAATGATCCCAATTTAACACAAAATCCAGGTTATTAATTGTAATATGAATAGATTATTTTTTTTGTTATTTGAATTGTTACTTGCAGGGGCATCATTAAATGCCTCTGCTCAATATAGTAGTAATATTGTTAAGACACTCAACAATGAGACAAAAGCTGAAGTAAATGGACATTTTGTCAGCATGCGTTATGAAAAGAATAGACTTTTTCTACTTTTTCCTCATAATTATCTTGATAAACCTATATTGTTGTCATCTTGCATTTCCTCATCTTCTATGTATAAATGGCTTGAAGTAGGTACTCGAAATGTTGGTGCAATATATGCTAAGTTCAGTCGTGTGGGTTCTATGGTTTACTTGCAGCATATTCATACTGAGATGGTTGGTGAAAAAGAAAACAAGAATGCGATGAGTGCCTTGGCAGATAGTCATAGCACTGATTATATAGCCAGTTTTCGGATTATAGGAAATGCAAAAGATACATTAACAATCGATGTAACTGATTTATTTTTAGGAGATAAAGTCTTGCCGTCATTCCCAAAATGGTTCAATAAAGCGAAAACTACATTTCGTGAGGATTTGAGCTATATAGAAAATATGAAATCATTCGATGATAATTTCAGTGTGAAAGTACTTAGAACTTATGATTATTCAAATGCCGATGATAATTCGAGCGGTAAAATGTCTGCGGAAATAGTCCATACAGTATTGTTGTTGCCAGAGAAAAAAATGCGGCCACGACTTACGGATGACCGTATAGGAATTTTTTCAGAAAATAAGACGTCGTTTGATGTTAGTAAAAGTGACTTCTATCAACCTATATCATATTGTGATCGATGGAGAATCGAACCTTCCGACTGGACTGCATGGAAGAGAGGGGGAAATGTAAAGCCGTTGAAGCCAATTGTATATTACATAGACAATAAATTTCCTGAGAATTGGAAAGAGCCTATCCGAAAAGGAATCCTTCTTTGGAACAAAGCTTTTGAAGAAATTGGACTAAAAGATGTTATTGAAGTAAAAGATTATCCGATCAACGATTTGACTTTCGATCCAGATAATCTAAAATATAATTGTATAAGATATATTCCGACTGACAGAGGTGGGGCGCAAGGGCCGTCGTGGGTGGATCCGTCTACAGGGGAAATAATAAGTTCTTCAGTATATGTTTGGGCTACGGTCGTAGAATATACTAGTAAATTTTGTTTTGTGCAAACTGCTCAATATAATAAATCTATACGTTCTGGGAAACTGGTTGGTGAAGATTTAGATATTGGACTGCAAAATGTAATTGCCCATGAAATAGGCCATACTTTGGGGTTAGCTCATAATATGTGTGGATCTGCGGCGTACCCTATAGATTCTCTTCTTAATAACAATTTTGTTTGGACTCATGGCTTGACTGCGTCAACAATGGATTATATATATTATGATTATATTGTACCACCCGAGACTATCAATTTTCATCCTTCTAGTGTAGCATTAGGTCCTTACGATAAATTGGCAATAAAATATATTTATGAACCCACTGATCAGTCTCTTGAAATTGATGAAGATGCTTTAGAAGCAAAAACATGGGTGGACAAACATGCAGGAGATGTGAAATACAGATACAGTGAACAACAATGGCAGAATCCAATTGATCCGTCAAACATTATATATGATATAGGAGATGATGCTATAAAAGCCAGTACAATGGGGATAAAGAATTTAAAATATGTTCTTTCTCATATCAATGAGTGGTTAGCTGGTAGTTCCAATAATTATGTGCGTCAAAAGATGTATGAGGAACTTCTTAATCAATATCAAAGAATGATTACTAATGTTCTTTACAACATAGGTGGATTACGATTAAGTCATCATCATACGGGAACACCTGGGATAGCGCATGAACCGATTAAAAGCAACATTCAAGAGAATTCTTTAAAGTTTGTTGCAAATGAAATCTTTCATTCCTCATGGATAGATAATCATGAGGTAACATCCGATTTCCCATATAAAGAAGATGCATCCATTGATATAATAGAAAAGATAGCTGAAGCCCTGATAGATCGTATAGATAATGTGAGGAAATGTGTTCAGTTATCAAGAGAGAACGCATATACAGAGAAAAAATATAATGAAGATTTGTACAATTTATTTTTTAAGAAACCCTCATTCGAGGAAGTTCCTTCGATTACAGCAGATAAATTCCAATGTGTTTTGGTTAATAACATATTTAATAAAAACAAAGCTGAGTCATTTGTTGTATTATTAGAAAAATTGAGTAGGAACAAATTTATATCTACAAATATAAAGAGAATGCTAAAAAAGAATTGGTCAAAATTATAACAGGTAATGTGCTCATAACTTCTTACGAAATGAGTTAAAATAAAGGTGTAAAAACGACTAAAAGGGGCTTATTGGTATGCTAAAAACTGTTTAACTTTGCAAATTAAACTACAGTCAAAAAACGGAACCGGTCTGAACGATGATCTCTCAGAGAAGTAATTCCATAACGATATCACAACGTTTATATTTTGAAGTCTGATTAAATGCTTCAAAAAAGCCATTCTTTTGATACAATGCTATCGATGCTTCCAGCGTTGTGTTTCCTTCCAGATATATATGATGGATATTGTGTTTTACAGAATAGATGATCAGAGCGTTGCATAGAAGATTTCCTATGCCACGACCTTGCGAAGAGGGTGCAACAGCCATCTTCGCAAGTTCGTAATCATTTAGTTTGGTATGATAAACCAGTGCGCAGCAACCCACAACGATTCCAGCTTCATCTATGGCAAAGAAGATTTGACCGCCGGAATCGATAATATTTTTCTGTGGATTGCCAAGCATGATGATATCGGTTGGCTCAATATCAAAATAATATTGAATCCATGCTTTATTAAGCCTTGCGAAATCATCGGCATATTCTGGTTTATATAATTCTATTTTTATGTTTGAAATGTGATTCAATGCCTTTGGGATAAGATTTTCTTTACTGCGACGACGAGCCTGTCTATTTCGTCTTTTGTATTATAGAACGCAAAAGTGGGACGAACACTCATTTCGTAGCCTAAAGCACGCAAGGCCGGTTGGGCACAATGATGTCCTGCCCTGACGGCGATGCCTTCTTTGTCTAACAATTGTCCGACTTCGGGTGTAGGAACACCGTCTAACACGAACGAAACTACACTGACTCTGTGACGGGGATTGCCAATCAGCGTCAGTCCCTCTATATTGCCGAGTTGTTCGCGGGCATATTCTGTCAATTCATGTTCGTGACGTTCGATGTTCGTTATGCCTATCTTACTGACGTAATCCAGTGCGGCACCAAGGCCTATAGCATCTGCTACATTCGGTGTCCCCGCTTCAAATCGCGCTGGAGGTTCGTTAAATTTAGTCTCTTCTATGGTTACATCTTTGATCATATTTCCTCCACCTTGCCAAGGAGGTAGAATATCTAGAATTTCCTTACGTCCATATACGACACCGATACCGGTAGGACCATATATTTTATGTCCTGAGAAAACGTAGAAGTCGGCATCCAGTTCCTGAACGTCTATCTTCGTGTGAGCTATACTTTGAGCACCATCGATCAGTACAGGGACGTGATATCGGTGAGCAGTCTGAATGATATGCCGAATATCATTGATAGTTCCGAAAGTGTTGTTGACGTGGCCGACAGAGACAAATCGTGTATTTGTGTTGATCATTTTATCATATTCCTCCAATATCAGATCTCCATCTTTGTTTACAGGAATAGCCTGCAACTGTGCCCCCCGTTCTTTGGCAATCTGTTGCCAAGGTACGATATTGGCATGATGGTCGAGCGTGGAAACAATAACGTTGTCACCCGGATTAAGGAATCTGCGCCCGAAAGTCTGTGCTACTAGATTGATACCTTCTGTGGTGCCGCGAACGAAGATAATCTCATCTGCTGAAGAGGCGTTGATGAATTTACGTACTGTTTCTCTTGCTCCTTCGTATTGGTCTGTGGAACGTGCGGCAAGTGTGTGTGCTCCGCGGTGTATATTACTGTTATCATGCTCATAAAAATGACTTAGTGCATCAATGACTTGACGTGGCTTCTGTGTTGTCGCGCCATTGTCAAACCATACCAAATCGTGTCCGTTCACTTTCTGGGAAAGTACTGGGAAGTCTTTTCTAATTTGTGCTGTGTTGAGCGTATCCGTTTCTTCATAAGAGAGGTTCCTTACTTTTTCCGTTTCAGGTATGTCTATACCGAAATCTTTGCCTGAATTCCAGTTCGTTTTTGTTGCCAGTATTGTGTCCGTATCGTCAGGTACTTGTTGCTGATCATTCGAAGCACTTGAATAATCAACAGAGGGGAAACCGCTTCCACCGTTGATTAAATCAAGGAAACCTTTTTCCAAATCGGAGAGGTTGAGCTCGTCTATTCCGTCTGGAACGAGCGGCTTTACCTCTTCTCTGATTTCTTCGGGACAGAATTTTGCCGCAATCTGCCGCAATCTGCCGATGTCGCCAAGTTCTGTCCCTATTAATGTATTATCACTTTGTGATGGTATCATAAGCTTGATGGTTTATTTCTTGTTTCGTTGCAGGTAATCATGGTAACTGCCCACCTCGACATTCTCCAATACGGCTATGGCATCGTCGGTGAGTGATGCCAGACTGAAATATTTAGTAAGCAGGTATGAGGCTACACCGAATTTGTCCAGTCCCATTAGACGGGCAGAAAGTGAAGGCGCTATTTCGCCAGGAATACCTGCCTGATGCAAACCTACGACACCCTGTGACTTTTCTCCTACACGTACCAGTATGATATTGGTAGTGCCTACACCACGATTTGTAAGATATTGGCCTTGTATTTCAACTTTGTCGCTTGGGATGAGTGGCACACCGCGCCACAATATCACTCTTGTCCCGAACAAATCTGTTGTTACCGGCGGAACGCCCCTCCATGTGCATTCCCTTTCAAATGCAGCGATGGCACGTGGATGGGCAATAAAGAAGGCTGGCTCTTTCCAGACGAGAGATAACAGTTCATCCAGATCATCCGGTGTAGGCGCTCCGTAACGTGTGGAAATCCTATACCCAGGGTCTACACTTGCCAATAATCCAAACTTTTTATTGTTGATCAGTTCCCATTCCTGACGTTCTTTAATACTCTCTATACTCAGGCGGAGTTGTTGCTCAAGTTGGTTAAACGGATTGTTATACAGATCGCTAACGCGGGTGTGAACTCTCACTACAGTTTGAAGTGTATTCAGCGAATATTCCCGGGGTTGTTCTTCATAGTCGATGTAAGTTTCCGGAATAATATTGTCTTCTTCATGTCCGCTTACAAGGTCTATGTGGCGTTCACCATGTATATTGACGGTCGCTTTCAGTCGTAGATGTTCATCTACAGCATTCTGAAACTGTTCTCTGAAATCGTGTACATCTTTGATGATAGGTTCCAGTTCACTGCTTTGAAGTGTAAAAAAGATACTGTTGGTAACGGCACGTACTGTCACCGATGACAGATTATCAGTAAGTAAGTCGGCTTCTCCGAAATATTCTCCTTCACTCAACAAGGCTACACGGAGTTCTTCACCATGTACACCTTTGCTGATCACTTCAGCCTGACCACTGACCACGATGAAAAACTTCTGTGGATCCTTGCCTTCACGGATTAGATAATTGCCAAGTTCCACTTCTTCACTGATGAACCGTTTTGCTATACGCCTTACGATGTCTTCATCTATATGTGAAAATACAGGTATACCCCGTAGACTTTCAGCACTGAAACTTGGTACACCGTCAAGATATTCCACGTTAATACGGTCGGCCTTTTTCAGTTCCACTTTTGTACGGTTAACCCTGTATGTTCCACTTTCTACCTGCGTCCACGGCAGCAGCTTTAGAAGCAACCTCGGAGTTATAGACCCCATTTGCGGGGCGGTCTTTGTCGTATTCGCTAATTTGCGGGCTGTGGCTGTTGTCACGCTGCGCTGTAAATTGTTTTCTGCCATTTTCTTTTTTTATTTTAATTGTTAATATTTTATTTTCTTCTTTTTTGTTATATTCCTAATCCATCTGTAAACGGTGTGGATATATATTTGCCTTGGGTCAGTTTTGAGTAGGGTGGCAAACTGTTTGTGAGCCATACGTTACCACCGATGACCGAATCGTGTCCTATGGTGACTCTGCCCAGGATTGTGGAATTAGAATAGACGGTGACATTGTCTTCCAAGACAGGATGCCTAGGGATGTTGGTAGGTTTTCCGTTTATACCTAGTTTGAAACTTTTCGCTCCCAATGTCACACCCTGATATAGCGTAACATGATTGCCGATGATACATGTTTCGCCGATGACGATTCCTGTGCCATGGTCTATGCTGAAATATTCACCGATCTGTGCGCCGGGATGGATGTCGATACCCGTAGCGGAGTGTGCCATTTCCGTAATGATTCGAGGAATAATGGGAATGCCCATGCGCAGCAATTCTCGAGCGATTCGGTAGTGCACCATTGCTTGTACTACAGGATAACAGAATATCACCTCGCCTGGATTGCTGACGGCCGGATCGTTATTAAATATGGCTTCGACATCCGTGTATAACAGTCGTTTAATTTCCGGCACACTGTCTATAAACTGTTCTGCGAGTAGTGCTGACTTCTTGAGCACATTATCTTCTTCAGCCTTGTTGCAAAAGATGAATCCGCATGCAATCTGTTTTTTCAGTAAAGAGTGAAGTGTTTCCACATTTACACCGATATAATAGGAGCGAACCCGTTCGCCCACTTGTTCATTCTCGAAGAATCCTGGGAAAACAATGGCCTTGACCAATTCCACAATCTTTCTGAGTGAATCAATCGAAGGTAACGGTGCATCATGATGTGGGATGATCCGCTTCTCCTCAGGAGTCACTTCTGATAGAATCTTCACGTTCTCCAGAATGCTGTGATGTATATTATCTCCCATAGCCAACGTTATTTTTTTATTGTTACACGATAAGTGGTTGCCTCTACATGCTCTACAGCGAGCACTTGGAATCCCTGCTCACTGGCGCTTTTTGGTACATTCTCCAAAGGTTCACCTTCACTTAGTAAAACCTCCAAGATATCACCTTCTTCAATTTGTGCCAATTTCAATTTCGTGCGTACGAAAGTCATCGGACAATGTTCCTTGGTTATATCTAATGTATATTTCATATAAATAGAGTCCTCCCTCCCTCAGATATGTTTAAGAATGTTGCCACGCCCAATACATCTTTGATCTCATGAATAAAATCATCTTTTTCCAATCCTAGTATATGCATAGCCATTTCGCATACGTAAAAATTGATACCCAAAGCTTTAGCAGCCTCTATCAACTCTTCGAGAGTAGCTACATTATTTTTACGCATAAGATGGCGGAATATCTTTCCACTCAGTCCGAAAAAATTGAGACGGCTTACAGGTGCCACTTTGGTTCCTCCCATAAACAGTCCGAATAGTTTGGGAAGGAAACCTCTGCCTACAGGCGAATGTCCTTGTTCCTTTTTCACTGCATCTAATCCCCAAAACGTGAAAAAGATGTTTACTTCGTATCCTACAGCTGCAGCCCCTGTTCCTAATGTGAACGCGGCCGTCAATTTATCAAAATCACCACTGAATGCAATGATAGATAGTTTCTTTTTTTTCTTCGTTTCCGATAAATCATTTATTGCCATACTCTGTTGATTATGTCTTATTACCTATTAAATAAAAATGTTGATAGATAGCGTTCACCTGTATCAGGAAGTAGCGTTACAATAAGTTTCCCTCTATTTTCAGGACGTTTTGCCAATAGGATCGCTGCATAAAGAGCTGCACCTGACGAGATGCCAGTAAGAACGCCTTCTTTCTGAGCCAAATTTCTGCTTTCCCTGAACGCATCTTCGTCCTTCACCTTGATTATTTCATCGTATATGTTTGTGTCAAGCACTTCGGGTATAAAACCGGAACCGATACCTTGCAGTTTATGAGGGCCAGCTTTACCACCAGATAAAACCGCAGAGGAATATGGCTCAACGCCCACTACACGAACATCCGGATTAAGCCTTTTAAGAGCATCTCCCACACCTGTTATTGTACCTCCTGTACCTATTCCTGCTACAAAAATATCAACTTTCCCGTCTGTGTCGTTCCATATCTCACGTCCTGTCGTCTTACGATGAATGGCTGAATTGACAGGATTCTTAAATTGTTGTGGGAAATAAAAGTTGTTTTTATACTTGGTAGCTATTTCTGTAGCTTTTCTGATAGCTCCGCCCATCCCTTCGTATGCAGGAGTGAGAACCACTTCGGCGCCCAAGGCTCGTAACAGACTTCTGCGTTCTATACTCATAGAGTCAGGCATAGTCAATATGAGGTGGTAACCCCGTATAGCTGCTACAATAGCCAGACCTATTCCTGTGTTTCCGCTAGTAGGCTCTATAATGACAGTCTTGTCATCAATAAGCCCCTTTTCTTCTGCGTTAGCAATCATGGCAAACCCAACGCGGTCTTTGACACTTCGTCCAGGATTGAATGTTTCCAACTTTGCCACAATGGTGGCTTTCAGATTGTTATCTTTCTCAATACGTTGCAATTCCAACAATGGGGTGTTGCCGATGAGATCTAATAAATTATGTGCTATCTGTGCCATAAATAATTATTTAAATTATTCTGCAAAGTTAGCGCATTCTTTTAAGTGGGACAATCGCAACAGTTTGGCATTTATTGTCCCACGAATATGGTATTTTTTGTGTTCAGTTCTTTATCTTTCTCAAATAATCCGACGGTGTATCACCGAATTCTTCTTTGAAGCATTTTATTCTTTTTACTTGGTATCCAGCGTGCCGCTAAAACTGATAAATTCCCTTTCATTGGAAATGACACTGATGGTGGTGCTGGCATTATCGAACACATCGATATCATATTGATAAGTATCCTCATCGCTACTGACGGTGATATGGATACGGGTACGATTCTTCTTCGGATATGAAATAGTGCAATCCTTGATTTTAGCAGAGAAATTCAGAGCCTTACCACCACCGTAAGGCACACGGAAGGCTCTGCCGTAATAGGGCAGGTAAGAAATGAGACTGTCGCCCGCAAGGCGTAAAGAATAGTTGCTTGTCAGGTTGATAGCGGCGTGCGACATAGGATAAGCCATATTCACATTGATCGTAAAAGTTTTATGGTCAATGGAATCTTTTACCTTGGTTGCCAACATTTCGCGCTTTTCGGTCTTACTCGGTTTCTTCTTGCCTTGCGCGGCAATAGAAAGTACCGAACATGCAAGGATAGCAACCAGTGAGATGCATATAAACTTTTTCATATATCCTCCGTTTTTAGATGAATCAAGTCAATCTTCAGCCTGCTCGCATTCCATATTTTTACATCCTTTACACGGAACCCACATCCAGAACGTGGAACCTTTGCCTAGTTCAGAATCTACGCCTACCTTCCCACCGAACATGTTGGCGATATCCTTGCAGATAGACAGTCCAAGACCGGTTCCTTGTACGAATGAACCCAGCTTTTCAAATCTGTCGAAAACGAGGTCTTTCTTATCTTTAGGAAGTCCCATACCGGTATCTTCCACAAAGATGCGGAGTCCTTTGTTGTGACATCCATATCCCATGCGTATATGTCCTTCTTTGGTATATTTTATGGCGTTGGTCATAAAGTTGGTGAGCACCTGGTTGAATCTTACACGGTCAGTATTCATGATGCATTTTGATTCTTTCTGTTCGTAGATTAGTTCTACCTTGGAACCTTCCAACTGCCGACGGAACACCTCGTACATTTCCGAAAACAGCTCGCCTATGTCTACCTTTTCTATTTTCACAGCCATCGTTCCCGACTCTATCTTGGAAAGATCCAACACATCGTCTATGATTTTAAGCAGTCGCTCGTTGTTCTGTCTGATATATCCGATAAACTTCTTTTTCTCCTCTTCGTCATCGGTGTACTGTAAAAGGTCTGAAAATCCTACTATCGAATTGAGTGGCGTGCGTATCTCATGACTTACGTTGGCGAGGAATGCAGATTTCAGTCGGTCGGCTTTCTGCGCCTCTTCCTTCTCATGCTCCAGTTGAGTCTGTATATCCATGAGTCGTGTAATATTAATACTCAGACCGATATAGTATTCTATCTTGCCTTCTTTATTGCGGAAAGGCGTTCCTTCCATCGTATAACAGGCTGGTCGGTAATCCACATAGAACTTGTCAAACTGGATCTGTGTGCTGAAAGTGCCTGCCTCACGGTTATCCATCGCGATAAAGGTATCCATAAACTTATGTTTGTCTTTCTCGGAAACAAACTGCAGCATATCTTTCCATTTCATATTATCCGGTATGATCAGATTATCATCCATGGATGAGCGTGTGTGGGTGTCAGGATCGTATTTCCAAGTCAGGATACCGCTCGATTTCAAAACATATCTCATCCTGAAAGCATATTCTTCCACCTGTTTCCTAAGTGTTTCTCGCTCCGTCATGTCATTGTTGTTTACAATGATGCATATCAGATGTTTGTCGGCATCGTAAACGGGCGTAATATATGTCTCAATATAGTGCTCTCCATGTTTTTTTCTGAGTCCGAAACTTTGTATATTTGTATACAAGTCAAAATTATCATGAATGATAAAATGTGATTTCCGCAAATCGTTTTTATCAATAAGTCCTTTCATTTGAGGATATTCGAAGAGGTTAGGACGTGAATCAATCAATGCCTGTTTGTCTGTCACGCCGAAAATCTCGCATGCCGCATCGTTAATGTTCACCAGATAACCGTTTGCATCGAAATACTGTGTACCCACGGAAGTGTTACTGAACATGATTTCATGGTCTTTCAGCAGTTCTTCTATCTTGTGTTCGCGCATCATGTTGACAGTCACGTCCTTATGCGTGCCTATCACCTTCACCACTTCACCTTTTTCGTTATGTAGCGGATGCAGTTCCTTTTCTATATATCTCCAGTTGTTGGTATGAGTGTCATCCTTGCGCATACATATCGGTTTCTCTGTATGTTTCCCATTGATGGCCGCCGTCATTGCGTCACGGAACAGTTTCACATCATCAGGATGCATCAATTTCAGTTCTCCCTCATACGACCGTCCTTCATCGGGGAAGTAATCGCAGAAGATATTATAGAAACGTCCCTCCGCTATATTAAATTCCCATATACCGATATTCCCTGCATGCAGAGACATGGCCAGACTGCGCTGGTTGCGTTCCAACTGCTGTTTGGCTTTTTTTACCTTGTATCTCAGCAGGATGGAGAATATTATAAAAATAGCACAGACGATTACAGAGACAGTGACACCTATATATATGACTTTCAGGTATTTCTGTGATTTATCCTTGCTAAACCATTTTGCATGCAATTTGTCGTATGAACCGTCTTTCTTCATATCATAAATGATAAAGTCGGCTTTGGTGACGAGTGTATCGTTTTCACCTGATAGACAAAACTTCTCAGGTGGCAGACCTAAGTCGGAACTACTCAGGTCCTCGTTGTGTTCAGCTATATATCGGGCTATTTCAAGATTGCAGACTATTGCATCACATTTGCGACTGTTTAATAATCTCGAAGCTACTTTCAGGTCGCCCACTGGTATTACCTTTACGGGTATTTGAAGAGAACGTATCATTTTTTCAGCAAATGAGTGTCGTTCCACGGCCACAATCTTGTTCTTCAATTTTTTGAATGAAAGCACAGGCTCTTCTTCATTACGGTATACCACACCCTTAAAGGCATAGTTGTATATAGTTCCGTAATGTAAAAATTTCGCTCTTTCCGGTGTATAGGTCATCTCCAGTATCAGGTCAGCTTTTTTTGTTTTGGCTGCTGCCAAGAGTCCCTCACGGGTCGTCATCTTGATGGTGTACCTTTTATGCATACGTCGCATGACCTCTTTGATCAGGTCTACGCAAAACCCTTGTGGGTTCCCGTTCTCGTCAAGAAACTCACACGGAGGATAATATTTGTTACCATAGATATGAATCACATCAGACACACTATCTGTTCCATTCCTTTTCGCGCTCACTTTCAATGAGATAAGAAGGAATGCAACAGTTATAGCCAAAAATAAATCTGTTCTCCTCATAATATTCGAAGATTATTTCGGTATTTGGTGCAAATATATATAAAAAAATCCTTTGATTGTTCTGTAAATCAAATTTTTTTGTTAAATAATTTTCTGTGGAACTTTTTGATATACCCGATTAGGTATAATAAATTGTAAACGATGCGTTCCGCTAAATCGAATTTTTACACTGTCTTTAAATAAGATAGGCTACATCTGGAAATACAAATATGCAAAATACAAAGAATATTGGAACTAGTGTACCAATAAAAGATGCCACCACCAACATGGATTTTGAGAATGTAGTGAAAAGGATATTGATAACACCCGTTGCCTGTCTATGACCGAATAAAAGTGAAAGAGGGGCTTGGACCTACGCTCTTAAAAATAAAAATAAGAAAAATAAACGTCATTACGTCGCAGCACAGCATAAATACCTAATAACAAGGATGATAACACTTTGCAATACCTGAAATAACAATGCGGAACGCTACACATTCGTCACAAATTTAGGCCTAAAAGTGTTGCAAAAGCGGTGGGATTGAAGACCATTTACGGTGGGATTGAACAACTTTTAGGCCTAATTTTTTTGTCAAAGCGGTGCTTTCAGTGATCAAAAACAGTACTTTTGGAGCTTAAACCATCAAAAGGTATATAGAAATACAAATATTCATTTACCGCAAGAGAACAAAAAGAATGATGTTATGGTAGCGTATTGCAAGGTATGTATCGGGGTGAGAGTCTTATAGACAAAGGATTAGCGGTGTTATGATGTTTTTCTTTCTCTTTTTCTCTTTGGCAAGAGGGGCCATTTACTCGCTGCTGTTTGATAACGAGCGGAAGGGAGAGAAGGTGTATTGGTGGGATGAAAAGGGGAATACTAGTCAAAAGATATTTTTTTCCATATTCCGGGTTATGAAAATCCATATTCATTCGTTATATAGATGACGACAACAGAAAAAGTATGCACAACAAAGAAAAATTTGAAGAGCTGTTCAGAAACAATTATGAGTCGATGCTCAGGTTGGCGATGCTCATGCTCAAAGACGACGAAGAGGCAAAGGACGTGGTGGGCGACATCTTCGCAGCCCTGTGGGATGGGGCCATCCACACGGATGTGGACAGACCTGAGGGTTATCTGGCGAGATGCGTGCGTAACCGTTGTCTTGACCTGTTGGGACATCGGAAGGTGAAAGAGCGGGTAGGCAGGTTGCTGATGCTGGACACTTCGACCGTGGTGATTACTGAAAAGTACGAACAGGAAGAACTGGCGAGGCTGAGAATGATAATCGACACACTCTTGACCGAGAAAGACCGACAAGTGCTGCGGATGAAATATGAGCGTAAGATGAAGTACAGGGAGATAGCCGACGAACTGCAAATCAGTCAGGTGGCTGTGTTCAAACATTTGTCGCAGGCTTTGAAAACATTAAAATCGAATTTCAAATAAACAGAATGAATATGGAAACGAATGAAAAGATTGAGCATCTGCTTGATATGACAGAGCATCCGGAACATTATACAGAAGAGGAAATGCAGCAGCTGTTGCAGGACGAGGAATGCCGCGAGTATTATGAGTTGATGGTGAAAACCGACAACGCACTTACCCCCATCCCCGGCACGGATGTGGAGGGCGCATTGCAGGAATTTGAGTCCAAACATGTCCGCCGCATCTCATGGAGGAAGATAGCTGCCGTATTCATCGGCATACTGATGATATCGGGCATTACTTATGCCGCTATATCTCTGACGAACAGTTCTCCTGCTGTCCGGTCTGAACAACAGAAGAAAGTGGAACAGACCACCGTAAAGGGCGGTACGGATGATGTCCGCAATGTGCAGCAGACGGATACCACATCAGAGAAAGCATTCGACAATGTGGAATTACAGACGATATTGAATGATATATCTTCTTATTATCAGTTGGATGTGGTCTATCATTCCGATCGGTCAAGGCATCTGCGCCTGCATTTCCGCTGGGACAAGAATGCTGATGCGGGTACAGCCGTGGAGTCACTGAACCATTTCGAGAATGTGAACATCACACTGACAGACCATAAAATAGACGTGGAATGAAAAAGAATATACTCTTGTTGATGGCGTTCCTGATAGCTGTGATGGCAGACGCCCAACGAATTACGCACGATTTCAGAAGTATATCCATGTCGAAAGCGCTCAAAACCATTGAGGCTTCCACAGATAAATATACGGTGAATTTCATCTATAACGAGCTGGAAGACTTCACGGTCACGGCTCATGTGGAGAAAAAGAGTGTGCCCGACGCCATCAAAGAGATCATAGGCTTCTATCCCATCAGAATGACCGTTGACGGTGACAATGTCTTCGTGGAATGTGTACAGAAGGAGGACCGTAAGATGATAGGCGAGATTGTGGACAAGGAAGGACAGCCGGTCATGTTTGCCAACGTATCGTTGTTGTCGCTCAGTGATTCATCCTTTATCAATGGTGGAGTGAGCAACGAGGCGGGACAATTCGTCATCCCATGCAGTGCTAAGCGTGTACTGCTCAAAACCACCTGCGTGGGATACAAGACGATATGGCGTGCGATGGATGTAGGTAAGGTGGGAAAGATCACCATGACAGACGATATGCAGATGCTCAAGGGTGTGACGGTGAAAGGCGTGCGCCCCGCTACACGACTCACCAATGAGGGTTTTACCACCCAGGTAAGCGGTACCATCCTCGCCGATGTGGGAGACGCTCAGGATGTGTTGAAGGAGATACCACGCGTACATGAGAGTGATGGCGCATATACGGTATTCGGCAAGGGCGCGCCCATCATCTATATCAACGGGAAGAAGGTGACAGACAATACGGACCTGAAACGTATCACCTCACGCGAGGTAAAGAGTGTGGATGTGATCACCAGTCCCGGTGCCCAATATGATGCCGAGGCGCGCTCGGTGATACGTATCAAGACCATACGTCAACAGGGCAACGGACTTAGCGGCAATATCATGACATCAGGGAAATTGGCTAAGATGAGTTCTTTCAATCAACTGGTGGTGCTCAACTGGCGGCATAACGGACTGGACCTGTTCGGCACATTCAATGTGAGGAGCGACGGATGGTGGATGGACCAGACGGCGACGAGTCAGAAATACTTTCCCGTGAACAGGGTGGATATGACACAGACTGCCAATATGCGGTGGCGCAGCAATACCATAGCGGGCAAGTGGGGATTCAATGACCAGTGGAATGACAACAATTCGTTTGGCGTGACCTATTCTGTGGACAAGGCACTGCCGTCTTCGAGCATATACGCTCATCAGTATTATACAGTCTATACCAACGGAACTTACACGGGTGCCGTGGATTATGATGATGACGAGAGTGCTTCGTCTACAGGGCCTGATCATGAACTGGATGCTTATTACTCAGGGAAACTGGGCAAATGGACGGTGGATATCAACGGTACACTTGACTGGAGAAAGACTGTAACCTCGCAGGACGCCACGGAACAGAGCGAAGAGTTCGACAGCAGGACCATCAAGGCGGTCAACACCCGTCATAACAGGATGGCGGCGGTCAAGTTGGTTGCTTCCTATCCGATAAGCGACCAGATCCATGTGAACGCAGGCACGGAGTATACCAGCACCCACAGCCAGTCGGTCTATGTGAATCAGCAGAACTTTATCACTTCATCTGATGACGACATCAAAGAACGCAATATCGCTGCCTTTGTGGCCGCTGATGTTCAGGTGGGGAAATACAAAATAGATGGCGGATTGAGATACGAACATGTGAAGTCGGACTATTATTCATATAGCGTATTTCAGGATGATGCCAGTCGCAACTATTCCAATCTGTTCCCCAATCTCAGCATCTTGTATGCGAATAAAGGTTGGAATATGAGTCTGAACTTTTCTGAAAAGACCCAACGACCGAGTTATTATCAGTTGTCCGGATTTATCAGATATGACGACAGATATACTTGCGAAGGAGGTAATCCGTTGCTCCAACCCTCGAAGATATATAATGTAGAATGGAACTTGCAGTACCAGTGGTTCACTTTATCGGCCGACTATACGTATCATAAGAATCAAATCATGTACGTATCTTCCATCTATCAGAATTCAGATATCGTCCTTGCCAATTATAGCAACATCGACCATCGGCAGGAGTTTAACTTCTCCGCCACGGCATCGCCTGTCTTCGGCATCTGGCATCCACAGATAGAACTCGACTTTCGCAAACAGTTGCTTGATACCGCCCCACACGGGATTGACGTGACTCTTCAAAAACCGCAATGGGACATTGATATGAAGAATACTTTCGTATTCAGGCATCAGTGGGTATTGGAGTGCGAATACGAATACAGTACCTCTTATGATGACTGTTTTGACCGTTGGGGGAAATATTCCGAACTGGATTTCAACCTGACAAAGTCGTTCCTGAACAGACAGCTGACGGTCCGTCTTGGAGTAATAGACATTCTGAATACAAATAAAAGTAGAGATTTCGACCATTACAGCGCCTGTTATAATTTCCAGAAATATACAAGACCTAACGATAGAGGTGTTCGACTCACTGTCTCCTACAACTTTAATCCTACACGCAGCAAATATAAAGGTACGGGAGCAGGTAATGAGGAGAAAAAGAGGTTATGAACAAATCAAGGAACACGTAACCTCTGTGTTAAAATAGCGTTTAAAGGTAGACAGTATGTACCATTTATTGGATTTTAATCGCTCGTTATTGATAGACATATACAAAAACAAAAAAGGTCTGAAAGAATAAATCTTTTAGACCTTTTTGCGCTTCAAGATGGGCTTGAACCAACGACCCCCTGATTAACAGTCAGGTGCTCTAACCAACTGAGCTATTGAAGCAATAAAAGCGAAACCATTGCTGATTTGCGAGTGCAAAAGTACAGCGTTTTTTTTATTCCACCAAACTTTTTATAGAAAAAATTTAATTTTAATACCAAAATACAAAGTTTTTTGCTAAAAAAGGGTGGATTCAAGGTTTAAACTTGTACTTTTGCATCCATATTTAATATAAACGATATGAAAAGAATATTCGTTCCGTTGCTGCTGTTGCTCCTCACGGCGACGGCATCTACTGCACAGGATGCCAAAAGGCATAACTTTGAGGTAACTAAGAATCTTGATGTGTTCAACACCATCTATAAGAATCTGGATCTTATGTATGTGGATACACTCAACGCCCAGGAGGTGATAGGCAATGGTATCAATGCCATGCTTAAAAGTCTTGACCCGTATACGGTCTATTATCCTGAAAGTGATGTGAAGGACTTGAAAATGATGATTACCGGTTCTTATGCCGGTATCGGTGCACTGGTACGTTATCATCAGAAATTGAAACGCGTAGTGATAGACGAACCTTACGAGAATACCCCTGCCGCACAGGCCGGACTCAAAAAGGGTGATATCATTCTGGCTATAGATGATACGTCTATGGTCAAGAAAAGCGTATCGGATGTCAGCAATAAACTGAGAGGTGATGCCGGTACCAGTTTTGTTCTGAAAATCAAGCGTCCCAGTACAGGCAAGGATATGACATTCAAGATTGTACGTCGCTCTATACAGATGCCTTCGGTACCTTATTATGGTATATGCGGGAATCATATCGGATACATCAACCTTTCCAGTTTTACGGAAAACTGTTCGAAGGATGTGCGCCGTGCTTTCATCGACCTGAAGAAACAAGGGGCCAAGGGACTGGTGTTCGATCTCAGAAATAACGGCGGCGGTTCTCTGTCGGAGGCTATACAGATCGTGAATATGTTTGTCCCGAAGAATCTGCTGATAGTGAAAACTCTCGGAAAACTGAAACGGGTCAATTCGGAGTATCGCACCAAGGTGGAACCGATAGACACCGTTATGCCAATTGTTGTTCTGGTCAACGGTGAGACAGCCAGTGCCAGTGAGATTACAAGTGGTTCGTTGCAGGATCTGGACAGAGCTGTAATCATAGGTACACGCACGTATGGAAAAGGACTGGTGCAGGTCCCTCTTGATCTGCCGTATAATGGCAACCTGAAACTGACGACAAGCAAATATTATATACCCAGCGGACGTTGTATCCAGGCCATTAACTATAAACACAGCGGCGGCGGATATACCGAGCACGTCGCCGACAGTCTTACCCATGTATTCTATACATCCGGAGGACGGGAGGTACGCGACGGCGGAGGCATCAAACCTGATGTAGAGGTCGTTCCCGATTCGTTGCCCAATATCGTGTTTTATCTTTCAGGTTCCGGACGCGATTCCACAGAAGTGATGTTCGACTATGAATTGGATTATCTGGCGAAACACCCCACAATAGCACCGGCAAAGGATTTCGCAATCAGCGACGCCGACTACGAAGATTTTAAGCAGAGAGTGCTGAAAAGCGGTTTTTCTTACGACAGAATCAGTGAAGCCGCTTATAAAGAATTGGTCAAAGCTGCCAAATTCGAAGGATACTATGATGATGCCAAGGCAGACTTCGATAATCTGGAAAAGAAACTGACTCACAACACGGGCAAAGACCTTGACCGCAACAAGGAACTGATCAAACATGTGATGGCTTCGGATATCGTGGCTGCCTATTATTATCAGAAAGGTTCGATAGAAAACGGACTCAATTACGACAAGACATTAAAGGAAGCTGTACGCTTGTTGTCAACACCGGAAGAATATGGTAAAATATTATTTCCTAAGGCAAAAACGGCAGTTAAAAAGTAGATAAGATCAATAAAAATGTCGTTTTTTATCAAATATTTCTTCAAATACTTGGTAGATAGCGGAATAATTACTAATTTTGCAGCGTTCAGTGGAATGAGGGGCTTTTTAATAAGTCCCTCATTTTATTTTAATAACCAAGATTTATGATAGATAAGAAGGTTGTAAAACAGTTTGTTGATGAATGGCTACAAGATAACGACTATTTTCTTGTAGACATCACAATCAGTCCAGATGACAAGATTGTTGTAGAAATCGACCACGCCGACGGTGTGTGGATTGAAGACTGTGTGGCTTTGAGCAAATATATCGAAGATCACCTGAGTCGCGACAAAGAAGACTACGAGCTGGAAGTAGGAAGTGCCGGTATCGGTCAGCCATTCAAGGTAGAACAGCAATATCTTAACCATATCGGTAAAGAGGTGGAAGTTCTAGACAATGAAGGCAAGAAGACGAAAGGTGTCCTGAAATCAGTAGACGGCAGCGATTTCGTCGTTTCTTATAAAGAAAAGACGAAGAAAGAAGGAGCGAAGCGTCCAGTCCTGACAGAAGTGGACAAGACATTCAATATGAATAATATAAAATATACAAAATATCTAATAAGTTTCAAATAAGCTATGGTAGCAAGAAAAAAAGATGAAGATGCACCGAGTATGATCGACACCTTCAAAGAGTTTAAAGATACGAAGAATATAGACCGTACTACACTCGTCAGCGTTCTGGAAGAAAGTTTCCGTAACGTGATTGCGAAGATATTTGGCAGTGATGAGAATTTTGACGTCATCGTAAACCCGGATAAGGGAGACTTCGAGATACACCGCAACCGTATCGTGGTTGCAGATGGCGAAGTACAGGATGAAAACAAGGAAATAGCTCTTAAAGAGGCTCAGAAGATAGAACAGGACTATGAGGTAGGCGAGGAAGTTTCCGAGGAAGTCAACTTTACCAAGTTCGGCCGCCGCGCTATCCTGAATCTCCGTCAGACATTGGCTTCAAAAATCCTGGAACTGGAGCACGACAGTCTGTACAATAAGTACAAAGACCGCGTGGGACAGATCGTAAGTGGAGAAGTCTATCAAATGTGGAAACGCGAGATGCTTCTCGTGGACGATGAAAATAATGAGATGCACATGCCTAAGACAGAACAGATACCTTCAGATCAGTTCCACAAGGGAGAGACCGTTCGTGGCGTTGTGCTCCGTGTTGATAACGAGAACAATAATCCGAAGATTATTCTGAGTCGTACCAGTCCGATGTTCCTGGAACGTCTGCTCGAAGCAGAAGTACCGGAGATAGCAGACGGACTTATAACGATCAAGAAGGTAGCCCGTATGCCAGGCGAAAGAGCTAAGATAGCTGTGGAAAGCTATGACGAGCGTATCGACCCGGTAGGAGCCTGCGTAGGTGTGAAGGGTAGTCGTGTTCACGGTATCGTACGTGAATTGTGTAATGAGAATATTGATGTAATCAACTATACATCTAATATTAAACTATTTATCCAGCGTGCGTTAAGTCCTGCAAAGGTTACACGTATCGAGATTGACGAAGAAAACCATCATGCTGATGTGTTCCTGAAGCCTGAAGAGGTTTCGTTGGCTATCGGTCGTAGCGGACTGAACATCAAGTTGGCCAGTATGCTGACAGAGTATACGATAGACGTCATACGCGATGTACCGGAAAATACGGCAGGGCTGGATGACGAAGATGTCATGCTGGATGAATTCTCTGATGAAATTGATCAATGGGTTATTGACGCTATCAAGGGTATCGGACTTGAGACAGCAAAGGCTGTTCTGAATGCGCCGCGTGATATGCTCGTAGAGAAGGCAGACCTTGAAGAAGAGACCGTTGACAGTGTATTGAATGTTTTGAACGCAGAATTTGAGAAATAAGAGAAAAGGACAATAAATGAGCATCAGATTAAACGCAGTACTAAGAGAATTGAATGTAGGACTTCAGACGGCAGTTGATTTCCTGCAAAAGAAAAACCTCGGAGAGGTTAAGGCCGATCGTAACTCTAAAATCACCGATGAGCAATATAATGCACTCAAAAATGAGTTTAGTGGCGATAAGGATCTCCGCAATCAGGCTGAAAAGCTCTTTCCTAAAAAACAGAAAGAGAAAAAACAGTTTAATGATAATAACAAGCAGCAGGAGAATGCCCAGAATATCGTTTCTACTACTAACAAACCAAAGTTTGTCGGTAAGATAGACTTGGATAATTTGGGCAAGAAACCAGTGACTAAACCATCTGTTGCCCAAGATAGTCAGACGACTCCACAACATCATGCTTCTGCCGTAAGCCAGGAGTCGGAAAAACCTGCACAGCAGCCAGTGGCTCAGCATCGTAATCCTGAGTATAAAAAGACAGAACCTGTACAGCAACCCGTAGTGAAACGCGAAGAACATCAAGAGGCCCAACCGGTAAAACCAGCCGATCAGCCCAAACCTGTTCAACCGCAACAGGCAGAGCCGCAGAAACCGAAGCCCACTGAGCAACCGAAACCTGTTCAGCAACAACCTGCTGCTCCTGTCGAGCAACCCAAACCGGTCGAGAAGCCTCAGGTAGAAGCACCAAAAGAGGAACCGTCGAATGGCAATGTCCCTGAAGACAAATTGTTCACGCTGAAGAGTGAAAACAAAATGGCTCCAAAGGTGAATGTCCTTGGTAAGATAGACCTGTCGACACTGAACCAGAGCACCCGTCCTAAGAAAAAGACTAAGGAAGAGCGCCGTAAGGAACGCGAAGACAAAATGCGCCAAGGCAATAACCCTAACGGGAATAATACCAACAATGCCAATGGCGAGCGCAGAAAACGCCAGCGTATCAATAAGGAGCGCGTGGATATCAATGCTGCTGTAAGTCAGAACAACGGCAACCGTAATAACAACGGAGGCAACCGTAACGGCAACAACAATAATAATGGCGGTAATCGTAACGGCAATAATAATCCTAATGGGAACAATGCCAACAACAATAATCGCAAACGTAATAAGAAGCATAATAATCAGCGTCCGATAGAAGTAAATGAAGAGGATGTAGCAAAGCAGGTAAAGGAGACTCTCGCACGTCTTACTAGCAAAAGTCAGAACAAGAAAGGCGCTAAATACCGTAAGGAGAAACGTGATGCTGTTCAGGAAAAACTGAACGAGGAGATGAAGGAGGAGAAGGCAGAGAGCAAAATCCTGAAACTTACCGAGTTTGTTACCGTCAGCGAGTTGGCTACCATGATGAACGCGCAGGTCAATCAGGTTATCGCAACCTGTATGAATCTGGGTATTATGGTATCTATCAATCAGCGTCTGGATGCGGAGACAATCAATATCGTTGCCGATGAATTCGGATATAAGACAGAATATGTCAGCGCTGAGGTCTCTGAAGCAGTCAGTGAAGTGGAAGATGATGAAGCGGATCTGGAATTCCGTGCACCTATCGTTACAGTGATGGGCCATGTAGACCATGGTAAGACATCATTGCTCGATTATATCCGTAAGGCTAACGTTATCGCCGGTGAGGCCGGTGGTATTACACAGCATATTGGTGCATACAACGTAAAACTGGAAGACGGTCGTCATATCACATTCCTTGATACCCCTGGACATGAAGCTTTTACCGCCATGCGTGCCCGTGGAGCTCAGGTCACCGATATCGCGATTATCATTATCGCAGCTGATGATAGCGTGATGCCTACTACACGTGAGGCGATAGCCCATGCACAGGCAGCCAATGTACCGATGGTATTTGCTATCAATAAAATAGATAAACCGGGAGCTAATCCTGATAAGATACGTGAAGACCTGGCCAATATGAACCTGCTTGTCGAAGAGTGGGGCGGTAAATACCAGTGTCAGGAAATCAGTGCCAAGAAAGGTATCGGAGTCAAAGAACTTCTTGAGAAAGTGCTTCTTGAAGCAGAGATGCTTGATCTGAAAGCCAATCCTAACCGTAAGGCTACAGGTTCTATCATAGAGTCTTCTCTCGATAAAGGTAGAGGATATGTTTCCACACTTCTTGTATCCAACGGTACTTTGAAGATAGGTGATGTCGTTATCGCCGGTACCTATTTCGGACGTGTCAAGGCGATGTTCAACGAACGTAATGGTCGTATGGATGAGGCCAAACCGGCAGAACCGGCTATCATTTTGGGTCTGAACGGTGCACCTCAGGCAGGTGATTCGTTCCATGTCATGGATTCGGAGCAGGAAGCCAGGGAAATAACCAACAAACGTATGCAGTTGCAGCGTGAACAGGGCTTGCGTACGCAGACCCGTCTTACACTCGAAGAGATCGGACATCGTATCGCACTTGGAGAATTCAAGGAACTCAACCTTATTGTCAAGGGTGATACCGACGGTTCCATCGAGGCGCTCAGCGACTCGTTTATCAAGTTGTCTACCGAGAAGATACAGGTCAATGTCATCCATAAGGCTGTAGGTCAGATATCCGAAAGTGATGTGTCTCTTGCCTCCGCTTCTGATGCCATCATCGTAGGTTTCCAGGTCCGTCCGTCTGCGTCCGCACGTAAGATAGCCGATCAGGAAGGTGTCGAAATCACCACTTACTCTGTCATCTACGATGCTATAGAGGATGTGAAGGCAGCTATGGAAGGTATGCTCGACAAAATTAAGAAAGAGGTTATTACTGGACAGGTTGAAGTACGTGAGGTATACAAGATATCCAAGGTCGGTACCGTAGCCGGTGCATTTGTCACCGAGGGTAAAGTACACCGTACAGATAAAGCACGTCTTGTACGTGACGGTATTGTGGTACATACAGGTGAAATCAATGCTCTGAAACGTTTCAAGGACGATGTGAAGGAGGTTGGTGTCAACTTTGAATGCGGTATCAGTCTGGTCAACTTCAATGACATACAGGCAGGTGATATCATAGAGACCTTTACAGAGATAGAGATCAAACAGAAACTATAGTATTACATATACTATATTCCCTATAATAGAAGGAGTATGTCAACCATGAAACAATAGTCAATTGGATGATATACTCCTTGCTCGCTAAAATGACAATCATCGTATATGGATAAGACATTGAGGGTCACATTTGTTACTTTAATTGCATTTGGCATTTAATTTGTACTGTGAATAGTATGGAAGATAAAAATAAAAATGAGTTTGTAAAACAGGTAGCCGAACAGAAATATGAGTTCGGTTTCACTACTGATGTGCAGACTGATATCATAGAAAAAGGACTGAACGAGGATGTCGTACGACTGATATCCCGCAAGAAAGGGGAACCTGAATGGTTGCTCGACTTCCGTCTGAAGGCTTATCGGTATTGGGAAAGTCAGACACAGCCCACCTGGGGACATGTACATGTACCCGAGATAGACTATCAGGCGATATCTTATTATGCCGACCCTCTTGCGAAGAAGAAAGATGACGGAAAGAAAAAAGAGATAGATCCGGAACTGATGAAGACTTTTGATAAGTTGGGTATCCCTCTCGAAGAACGTCTTGCCCTGAGCGGTACAGCCGTGGATGCCATCATGGATTCTGTTTCGGTGAAGACCACATTCAAGGAGAAACTGGCAGAAAAGGGAATTATATTCTGTTCTATCGGTGATGCCGTGAAGAATCATCCCGATTTGGTCAAAGAGTATCTCGGTTCGGTAGTACCTTATCGTGATAATTATTTTGCAGCGCTCAACAGCGCGGTGTTCAGCGACGGTTCTTTCGTATACATCCCCAAAGGCATACGCTGTCCGATGGAACTGAGTAGTTATTTCCGTATCAACGCCCGTAATACGGGCCAGTTTGAGCGTACACTGATTATAGCCGAGGATGATGCTTATGTATCTTACCTCGAAGGATGTACCGCCCCGATGAGAGACGAGAACCAGTTGCACGCAGCGATCGTGGAAATCATCGTAAAAGACAATGCCGAAGTGAAATATTCTACCGTACAAAACTGGTATCCCGGTGACGAGAACGGTAAGGGCGGTGTGCTGAATCTTGTCACAAAGCGCGGAGATCTTCGCGGAGTGAACAGTAAATTGTCTTGGACGCAGGTGGAAACGGGTAGTGCCATCACATGGAAATATCCTTCATGTGTATTAAGAGGTGACAATTCGCAGGCTGAATTCTATTCCGTAGCCGTAACCAACAATTATCAGGAGGCGGACACGGGTACGAAGATGATACATATCGGTAAGAATACCAAGAGTACGATTATCAGCAAGGGTATCAGTGCCGGTCACAGTCAGAACTCTTACCGCGGACTGGTGCGTGCGGCAGCGGGTGCGGACAATGCCCGCAACTATAGTTCGTGCGACAGTCTGTTGCTGGGCAGCGATTGCGGTGCCCATACATTCCCCTATATGGATATACATAACGATTCCGCCATTGTGGAACATGAGGCAACGACGAGCAAAATCAGCGAAGACCAGTTGTTCTACTGCAACCAGCGTGGAATACCGACCGAACAGGCCGTAGGATTGATTGTAAACGGATATGCGAAAGAAGTATTAAACAAACTCCCGATGGAATTTGCCGTTGAGGCACAGAAACTGCTTTCTGTATCACTGGAAGGAACTGTCGGATAATAAATATACAAACTATGTTAGAAGTTAAAAACCTACACGCCAAGATAGGCGATAAAGAAATACTGAGGGGTATAAACCTCACGATCAAGGATGGCGAGACTCACGCCATTATGGGACCGAACGGTTCGGGTAAAAGTACACTGAGTGCCGTACTGGTTGGCAATCCCCTTTACGAGGTGACCGAAGGTGAGGCATTCTTCAACGGCAAAGACCTGTTGAAGATGAAACCTGAAGACCGTGCGCACGAAGGACTGTTCCTCTCGTTCCAGTACCCGGTTGAGATACCCGGCGTTTCCATGACCAACTTTATGCGCGCCGCTATCAATGAGAAACGTAAGTATCTGGGACTGGAGCCGTTGAACGCTGCCGAATTTCTTAAACTGATGCGTGAGAAACGCAAGATTGTGGAATTGGACAGTAAACTGGCTAACCGTTCTGTTAACGAGGGATTCAGTGGTGGTGAGAAGAAACGTAACGAGATATTCCAGATGGCAATGTTGGAACCGAAACTAGCTATCCTCGATGAAACAGATTCCGGTCTTGACGTAGATGCCTTGCGTATTGTAGCCGAGGGCGTAAACAAACTCAAAACCGACGAGACAAGTTGTATCGTCATTACCCATTACGAACGATTGCTGGAGATGATCAAACCGGATGTGATACATGTCTTATACAAAGGTCGACTGGTGAAGACAGCCGGACCGGAACTAGCATTGGAGATAGACAAACGCGGTTACGACTGGATCAAGGAAGAAGTGGGAGAAGAATGATATGGGAAGTGAACAACAATATATCGACCTTTACGGGGAATGCCGTGATATGATCTTCGGCCATAGTGCAGAGCAGATGAATACTGTGCGCGATAAGGCATTCGAAGATTTCAAACGGCTCGGATTCCCTACACGCAAGGTCGAAAGATATAAATATACCGATATGCAGGCGCTTTTTGAACCCAATTACGGGCTCAATCTCAATCGCCTTGACATACCTGTAAATCCGTATGACGCTTTCAAGTGTGATGTACCTAATCTCAGCACATCCCTCTTCTTCGTCATCAACGACGGGTTTTATACCAAGGCACTGCCCAAGAGTCAGTTGCCCGAAGGCGTGATCATCGATTCTCTCAGTGCCGTGGCTGCAAGGAGCCCCGAACTGATAACCAAGTATTATGGTAAGATAGCACGCACTGAGGAAGATGCCGTTACGGCTCTCAACACCATGCTGGCACAAGACGGTCTGTTGGTATATGTACCCAAGAATGTCGTAGTGGAAAGAGCCGTACAGATTATTAACATACTGCGTTCTGATGTAGACCTGATGGCAAACCGCCGTGTCCTTATCATCGTAGAAGACGGAGCGGAAATAAAACTTCTGTTCTGTGACCATGCGGCTGACGACAAGCGTTTCCTGACCACACAGGTGATAGAGGCTTATGTAGGTGACAATGCCGGACTGGATTTATATTGTCTGGAAGAGACGCATGCCAAGAATGTAAGAGTAAGCAATCTGTATATCGAACAACAGGCTGACAGTCGTGTCAACCATAACATCATTACTTTGCACAATGGTGTGACGCGCAACCGTACCGACTTGGTGTTCAAGGGAGAAGGTGCAGAATGCAACCTGAACGGTTGTGTGATAGCCGATAAGGAACAGCATGTGGATAACAATACGTTGATAGACCATCAGGTAAGTCATTGCAACAGTCATGAACTGTACAAGTATGTACTTGGTGATAAATCCGTAGGTGCTTTTGCCGGTAGAGTATTGGTGCGCCATGGCGCACAGAAGACGACATCCCAGGAGACGAACCAGAATCTCTGCACGACCAAAGAGGCACGTATGTACACCCAACCGATGCTTGAGATATACGCTGACGATGTGAAATGTTCACATGGCAGCACGGTAGGTCAATTGAACGACGCTGCCCTCTTCTATATGCGTCAGCGCGGTATCAGTCTGAAAGAGGCAAAACTACTGTTGGAGTTCGCTTTTATCAATGAAGTGGTGGACAGTATCAAACTGGAACCGCTGCGTGACCGTCTGCATCATCTGGTGGAGAAACGTTTTCGTGGTGAACTGAGCAAATGCGAAGGTTGTAAACTCTGTAAATAAACATGATATGTACGATATAAATAAGGTAAGAGAAGATTTCCCGATATTGTCACGCACGGTCTATGACAAACCGCTGGTATATTTTGACAATGCAGCCACGACACAGAAACCGCGTGAGGTAGTCGACTCGCTTGTTGATGAATATTATTCTGTGAATGCCAATGTGCATCGCGGTGTGCATTTCCTGTCACAACAGGCCACCGACCTGCACGAAGAGGCACGCGAGAAAGTGCGGCAGTTTATCAATGCCAAATCCACCGACGAGATCATCTTCACCCGTGGTACGACAGAAGGACTGAATCTTGTCTGTTCCTCATTTGCCGATGAATATATGGGCGAAGGCGACGAGGTGATTGTCTCTACCATGGAACACCATTCCAATATCGTACCTTGGCAGTTGCAGGCAGCCAGGAAGGGTATCGCCATCCGCGTGATACCGATGAACGATAAAGGTGAACTGCTGCTCGATGAATACGAGAAACTTTTCACCGAAAAGACAAAAATAGTCAGTGTAACCCAAGTAAGCAACGTACTTGGTACAGTCAACCCCGTGAAGGAAATGATACGTATTGCCCATGAGCACGGAGTGCCTGTCATGGTGGACGGTGCCCAAAGCACGCCCCATTTCAAGGTGGATATGCAGGAGATGGACTGCGACTTCTTCGCTTTCAGTGGTCATAAGATGTATGGTCCTACGGGTGTAGGTGTACTTTACGGTAAAGAAGACTGGCTCGACCGGCTCCCGCCATATCAAGGAGGCGGTGAAATGATAGAAAGCGTCAGTTTCGAGAAGACCATTTTCGAAAAACTGCCATTCAAGTTTGAAGCAGGAACGCCCGATTACGTGGCAACCAACGGTTTGGCGAAAGCTATTGATTACGTCACCCGTCTAGGTATGGACAATATTGTCGCCCACGAACAGGAACTGACTCGATATTGTATGCAGGAGATGCGCAAAATCGATGGAATGAGGATATTCGGAGAAGCAGAGCACAAAGATGCCGTCGTCTCCTTCCTGGTCAAGGATATACATCATCTCGATATGGGTACACTTCTTGACCGTCTCGGCATAGCCGTCCGTACGGGTCACCATTGTGCCCAACCACTGATGATACGTCTTGGTATACAAGGTACCGTGCGCGCATCGTTCGCCCTGTACAATACAAAAGAAGAAATAGATACATTGGTTGCGGGAATCAACCGCGTCAGTAAAATGTTCTAATATAGGGTTAATAATCATCATGCTGAAATCTTATTATCAAGCGGAATTGACCGAGGCGGGTTGCGATGAGGCCGGTAGGGGATGCCTGGCGGGCAGCGTTTATGCCGCCGCTGTGATATTACCCAAAGATTATACGAATGAAGAGTTGAACGACTCGAAACAGTTGACCGAGAAGCGTCGCTATGCCCTGCGTGAAGTGGTGGAGCGCGACGCCGTGGCTTGGGCTGTAGGTATCGTCACCGCCGAAGAAATAGACAAAATCAATATACTCAATGCCAGTATTCTGGCGATGCACAGAGCCCTCGACCAACTGAAAGTGCGACCGGGATATATCATTGTCGATGGCAATAAATTCAAGAAATATCAAGACCTGCCCCATACTACAATCGTGAAAGGTGACGGTAAATACCTGTCTATTGCAGCCGCCAGTATTCTGGCGAAGACCTATCGTGACGACTATATGAACGGGCTCGCTGAGAAATATCCCCAGTACGACTGGAAATCAAACAAAGGATATCCTACCAAAAAGCACCGCGCAGCCATTAAAGCCTACGGAATCACGCCATTCCACCGCAAAAGTTATAATCTTTTGGGCGACGGACAACTCAGTTTCGACTTCGAACCCTGACAGAAATCCATCCATATAAATAACCTTATTCAAAACTACCAATATCATCATGAAAAAGAACCTCATCCTACTTATCACCCTCCTCTGCGGATTCGCTAACAGTATGTCCGCATTCGCTTTCCACG
>NZ_CALMHT010000019.1 GCF_937863835.1 uncultured Prevotella sp. | reverse complement strand
GAAGTCCTTAATTATTTCACCAAAAAGGTTATTTCTCGCCGACCGTCTCCTTGATAAAGAACACGCACAGGGCACCTATCAGTAAGAACAGACCTGCTATCATCAGCATGGTACTCTGGGTATTACCTATCAAACTCATCAATACGCCACCTAGTGCCGCCGCAACAATCTGAGGTATACATATCGTTCCGTTAAACAAACCTAGATACACTCCCATGTGACTACCGTCCAGTGCATTAGTAACAATTGTAAACGGCATTGCCAACATGGCCGCCCAAGCACACCCTATCAACATATAGGGTACAAAAAGCAGATATTGATTATGTATAAATGGTACCATACAGAAACCTATGCCTCCTAAAATAAGACTCAGTGAATATGCTGTCTTACGATTATTTATCTGGGGCAAAATCACAGCCCATATCACACTCCCGATTGCCTGTACGGCAAACAGGATACCGACCCAATTGCCGGCGGCCTGATATCCCTCCGAAGCCACGTCGGTAGTATTCCAGCACGTAGCAGCTATCGAACCGTTCGTATAAGTCCACATATACATAAAACCGGCCCAACAGAAGAACTGCACCAATCCTACGGTCCAAAATGCCTTAGGAGCTTTCTTCAGCAATTGTATAATGTTCACTTTCTCTTCATCAAGAGGTTTTGCAAGTCCATGATATTCAGCGTATTCTTTGGGAGGCATCTCCTTCACCTTAACCGTAGTATATATAACGCATAAGATAAGAATGGCGGCACCAATATAGAATGAATAAATCACAGAATCAGGTACTATTCCTTTTGCCGCTACATTACTTATACCGAGGATCGTAAACAAGAATGGGAACACATATCCTACCAGAGAACCTGCGTTGCAAAGAAAGCTCTGTATGGAATAAGCCAATCCTTTCTGTTTCTCATTAACGACATCACCGACCAGCATCTTAAACGGTTGCATAGCCATATTGATACTTGTATCAAGAAACATGAGAGCCACAAGACCGAATATCATCGCTGTTGAAACGGTCATACCAAAACTGCCTGAATTCGGCAGCATACACATAACCAAGACAGCAACAGCTGCACCAATAAACAAATAAGGGATGCGTCTTCCGAAACGGCACCATGTCTTGTCGCTCAACGTGCCGACAATCGGTTGCACAACAATTCCCATCAGAGGTGGCAAAATCCAAAAATAACTTAAATTGTGAGGATCTGCACCGAGTGTAGCAAAGATTCTACTGATGTTCGCACTTTGTAAAGCATAAGCGATCTGTACGCCAAAGAATCCGAAACTTAAATTCCAAAGTTTCCAAAAACTCAAATCAGGTTTTGTTTTCATTATATTAATAGTTAATCATTCTGTTATTCAATATTATTTTGTAGTCCCTCTTATCACCAACCGTGTTCTTACGACTCTTCTTTCCATTTTATCAAGAGGAATAGATCCCTCAACATGTCCAATTAAGATATTGGCAGCTTCTTCACCTACCATCACGCCGCGCTGCTCAACCGTTGTGAGCATCGGGTCGCAGGCAATGGCCCTGTTACCGTTGGTGAAACCACATATCGAAACGTCATCGGGTACACGTAGGCCCATTCTTTTCGCTGTATACATGATACCGATAGCAGTATCGTCGTTAACGGCAAAAAAAGCATCCGGTCTATTTTCCAATTCCAATAAATCAGGTGTAATAGCCTCTGCATCAGCACGATTGTCGCACAATCGAGTAATCGATTCATCATATATCAAACCATGCTTTAACAAGGCATCCTTATAGCCATTAAATCTGTTCTTTGATATCTCCAATGTCAGAGGTGAACCAAAAAAGGCGATACGTTTACATCCTGTATCAATCAAGTGGGTAACCGCTGTATAAGCACCCATATAATCGTCCACGACAACACGACTTGCACTAACGCCGGTACAAATACGATCGTAGAATACCAAAGGCACACCATTATCAATCAGTTTTTGAAAATGTTCATATTTTGTTGTATCCTTAGCTTGCGACACGATGATTCCACATACCTTGTTCTCAAAAAACGACTGACAAATCCGCACTTCCTTTTCATATTTCTCAGCACTCTGTGCTATCATAATGCGGTATCCGCGTGCAGAAGCTTCCTCTTCTATACCCGTAAGTATAGATGCGAAATAGTAGTGTACAAACTGTGGTATGATAACGCCTATCACTTTCATTGGCGCATCCTTACTATGTCGTAATGATTCAGCGATGGGGTTAGGTGAAAAACTATGTTCGCGCGCGAACTTCTGAATCTGTTCCCGTCGCACAGCACTAATCCTGGGACTATCTTTCAAAGCCCTCGAGACAGTAGCCACAGAAATACCGAATTCCTTTGCTATGTCTTTCATTGTCATTGGTGTATTACCTTTCATGGTCGTAATTATATCTGGTGGCAAAGATATGCAAATCAAACTTATATTGCACCCTCACCTATTTTAAATAACATTCTTTTGTAATGCAAACGGTTGCATTAACGAAATGTTGCTTTTAACCGAAAAAAAGTACAAATTATTATAAACAAAACTACTTTTGCATCGTGAATCTCTCAGAAGAGTTCATTACTAACCTAAATTAGTATAAAGAAATATACAAGAGATAGAATTTCACATAACAATGATAATAACTAATAACATTAACTTTAATACAAACAAAATGATGAAGCAGGTAAAATTTAGAATTCCATTTAGGGTTCTCGCCCTTCTCTTCGGGCTATTCCTATCAGTCGGAACCTTCGCACAGCAAATTACTGTGAAAGGCCACGTAAAGGATGCTGCAGGCGAAGCTATTATCGGTGCTACGATTCGCATTGCTGGCCAACAAAGTGGTACAGCAAGTGATTTCGACGGTAACTTTTCTCTGTCAGTTAACAAAGGTACAAACTTGACTATATCCTATGTCGGATATACAAGTAAAACGGTTGCAGCAGCTCCAAACTTAATGATTACGCTGCAAGATGATCAAAAGGTATTGGACAATGTAGTAGTCATCGGTTACGGTAGAGCTAAGAAGAGCGACTTAACCGGTTCTGTTACAGCCATCAAGCCAGATGCAATCAACCATGGTCTTCAGACCAATGCTCAAGACATGATCCAGGGCAAGATTGCTGGAGTTAGCATTATCAATGATGGTGGTACTCCTGGTGGCGGTGCAACAATCCGTGTTCGTGGAGGTTCGTCTCTGAACGCATCCAACGACCCGTTGATTGTAATCGACGGACTGGCTATGGACAGTTACGGTGTCCAAGGTTTGGCGAACCCTCTCTCAATGGTAAACCCGAGTGATATTGAATCTTTCACAGTATTAAAAGATGCTTCTGCGACAGCTATTTATGGAAGCCGTGCCTCAAATGGAGTCATCATCATAACTACCAAGAAAGGTCGCTCTGGTCAGGCCCCCAAAGTAAGTTACAATGGAAATATTTCCATTGCCACAAAGAAAAAGACAATGGATGTCATGAACGGCGAACAATATCGTCAGTTTATTGAGAATCTCTACGGCAAAGACAGTAAGGCCTACAAGGCTCTCGGATGGTATGACATCAAGGAAACTGGTTCTACCAAGACTTATGATAAAGATGGTAACTTCACTGGTTACGCAGGCACCTACGAATTGGGTGAGCAACATTTTGCTGATACAGACTGGCAAAATGAAATTCTTAGAACAGCCGTATCCACTGATCATAATGTTACAATTGCCGGTGGTCTGAAGAATATGCCGTATCGAGTTTCATTAGGCTATACGAACAATCAAGGTATTGTTAAGACGAGCAAATTTGAACGCTACACTGCAAGTGTAAATTTATCTCCGTCATTCCTTAACGACCACTTGAAATTTAATATCAATGGTAAAGGAATGATTGCAAAGAGTCGCTATGCGGATGGTGGTGCAATTGGTGCAGCGCGTTACATGGACCCGACAAAACCTGTTACTGTTACAGGGAATGACATCTATACCAAATACTTTGGCGGATATGCTCAATGGTATACCACTGGTTCAGCCTATAAAGATGCTACATGGTTGCAAACTAATAACAGGAATGCAACATCGAACCCAGTTTCTCTTCTTGATTTAAAAGACGATGAAGCTACTTCCAAATCTTTTGTAGGAAACATTGAAGTTGATTATGCAATTCAAGGATTTGAAGACCTTCATATTCATGCCAATGGCGGTGCTGATTATTCTACAGGTAAGCAGACTACAACGATCAGTCCTTACTCTGTATCAAACAATTATTATGGCTATGATGGATGGAACAAGAAAGACACATACAATCTTTCTTTCAATGCATACTTACAATATATGAAAGACTTTGCAAAGATTCACCATATTGATGCAATGGCAGGTTACGAGTGGCAGCATTTCCACGTAAAAACTAATTATAATGGTTATGGAATGTATCCTTCGACAAGTGAAGTTACAACCGAAATCAAAAATGCAGATGGTTCATCAAAGAATCCTAAAGAGTATCAAAATTTGGCAGGAACGAAATACAATGAACCTACTACAGAAACGATGTACAAGAGTGAGAATTATCTTGTATCTTTCTTCGGACGTTTGAATTATTCACTGATGGATCGTTATCTCCTGACATTCACACTTCGTGGTGATGGTTCGTCAAGATTCGCATCAGGTCATCGTTGGGGTACATTCCCATCAGCTGCATTCGCATGGAAAATGAAAGAAGAATCTTTCTTAAAGAACATACAAGCTATCAGTGATGCTAAACTCCGCTTAGGTTGGGGTATTACAGGCCAGCAGGAAGGAATCGGTGACTATGGTTATATAGAAACCTATAAACCTAACGCAGACCACGCTTACTACAATATAGGTCTTAACAACGGTGTGACATATCGTCCAGACGCGACTAACAATGAATTGACTTGGGAAAAGACAACGACCTACAACGTCGGTCTTGATCTGAGTTTCCTCAACGACCGTTTAACATTCGGTTTGGATTGGTACTATCGTAAGACAAAGGACTTGATTAATACAGTATACGTATCAGCTGGTAGCACATTCAGAAACAAGTTAACCAGCAACATCGGAAGTCTGCACAATACAGGTTTTGAATTCAGTGCAATAGCACGTCCTATCCAGACAAAAGATTTGAAGTGGGAAATCAACTACAACTTTACATTCAACAAGAACAGAATAGACGAGCTTGTTAGTGGAAGCGGTGACAATTATTATGTTGAAACAGGTGGTATCAGTGCAGGTACTGGTGGTAACATCCAGGCACACGCTGTTGGTCATGCTGCAAGTTCATTCTATGTATATCAGCAGGCTTATGATAAGAACGGAAAGATTATCCCTAACACATACGTCGATCGCAATGGAAATGGTTACATTGACAGCGGTGACCGTTATTTCTACTACAAGCCAGCCGCAGATGTATTGATGGGCTTTGGTTCTAAGGTTACATATAAGAATTGGGATTTCAGTTTCTCAATGAGAGCAAGCCTTGGCAACTATGTATATAACGACAATCTTGCCGGTTCTCTGAATGTCGGTTCTGGTGCGATTTATTCATTAGGTTACCTCAGCAATCGCCCAACAGCAGCTGTCGCATTAGGTTTGACGAATCCTCTTACAGAACAGTATTTCTCTGATTATTTTGTACAGAACGCGTCTTTCTTAAAGATGGACAACATCACTCTTGGATATAGTTTTGACGGACTGTTCAGAGGTGCGAAATATAAAGGTATAGAAGGTCGAATATACGCTACTGTTCAGAATGTATTTACTATCACAAAGTATGATGGTTTAGATCCTGAGGTATCAAGCGGTATCGACAATTCTCTTTATCCTCGTCCATTCACAACGGTACTTGGTCTTAGTCTGAATTTCTAACATTAAAAAAGAAATAATCATGAAAATTTCAAATTTTAAAAACATATTACCGGTAGCAGCTATCGCTATAGCATCAATGGGCTTAACAGCTTGCGTGGGCGATTTGGACGTTGACAACATCAACCCCCAAAAGGTGTCTACCAACAATAATGACGCATTATTCACAAAAGTCTATGCGAACATGGTCCTGACAGGACAGACTGGACCTAATGGAGATGGCGATATTGATGACATTGACGAAGGTACGTCAAGTATGATTCGTCAATTGTGGAATGCGAATGAGCTTCCAACAGACGAGGCGCATTGCGTATGGGGTGATGCAGGTATCCCTGAGTTTAACCACGATGCATGGAGCGACAGTCATCCAATGATGAAAGCTCTGTACTACCGTCTTTACTTTGGTATTACCCTTGCAAACTCTTTTCTTGATAACACAGCAGGTACTACAGATGACAAAGTGCTCACACAACGTGCTGAGACAAGATTTCTCCGCGCTATGTATTACTCTTATCTGATGGACCTTTATGGAAACGTTCCATTCATTACGACGGTAACAAAAGAACTTGCGCCTCAGTACAAACGTGCAGATGTATTCAAATTTATTGAAAGTGAATTATTGGATATCATTGGTGAAGCGAAAGCGAACCAAGGCAACGAGATTTTGAAAGACCCGGCACAAAAAGTAGCTTATGGCCGTGCAGACAAAGCGGCTGCCTGGATGTTACTGTCCCGTATCTATCTGAATGCTGAAGTCTATACAGGAACCGCACGTTGGCAAGATGCTGAAACCTATGCACAGAAGATACTAACAGATGGAACTTACGATCTGTGCAAAAGTACTAGTTACAGCTACACTCCATTCCAACTGCTTTTCATGGGCGACAATGATACAAATGGCGCACAGAAAGAGATTATACTTCCAGCTATCCACGATGGTTTAGAAACTCAAACATGGGGTGGCTGTCTGTTTATCATCGCATCCACATGCAACAGCGACATTAAAACAGATTATCCTTATGGAACCTCCGAGAACTGGGGCGGAAATCACGCACGCAAACAATTTGTGGAGAAATTCTTCCCTAATGCAGGTTATGCCCAAGGTACACCAGATGCTGTACATTTATCTGCCAATGATGATCGTGCATTATTCTATACAAAAGGTCACAGTAAGGAAATTACAAAAGAAAGCGATTTTACCAAAGGGTTCGCTTATGTAAAGTTTCTGAACCTACATGCTGACGGTACTGCTCCAAAGCATACGCAGTTTGTTGATACAGACTTCCCGATGTTCCGTGCAGCTGAAGCATATCTTAATATTGCAGAAGCTGACGCAAGACTGAACGGAGGTCAATGTACGGCGACAGGCATCGGAATGATAAAAGCACTTCGCGCTCGTGCCCATGCCAATACGGCTATCACGTCATTCACATTAGACGACATCTGTAACGAATGGTCCAAAGAATTCGGATTTGAAGGACGTCGCCGCATGGATTTGGTCCGCTTCAATAGATTTGGAGGGCAGGGCAGTTACAAATGGGAATGGATGGGCGGAACACAGGAAGGAACTCCGTTCGATGCACATCTGAACATCTATCCTATTCCTAACAGTGATCTTAACGCAAATAGTAATCTTGTTCAAAACCCTGGTTACGGTAAATAGCAATTAAAATTGAAAATATTATGAAGAAAATAAGTATATTGGCAACACTTGCAATGGGACTATTTCTGTTCTCTTCTTGTGAATCAGACAGAGATGATAATCCGACATTGAGCGTGCCACAGGCAATCAATTTACTGACTCCAGAAATCGGAGATAATGTAATAAACTTGAAGAACAGTGAATCTGTACAATTTAAGGCAGAGGCTGCTCCTAACTATAGTTTCCCGACGGAGACATCCTACTGGATTCAACTCACTGAAGCGAAGGACTTCAGCGATCCGAGCAAAGTGCAGTCTACCGACACGAAAGGCAAAGCTATCACATACGATGCTCCCGCCAACGAGATTGACTTAGGTATTATGAAACTAAGAGGTTACGAAAAACCTGAAGATGTTGACACGACAGAAGTGATCACTTTGAATGTCAGAATGGTTTCAAGTCTTTCCAATGCAACAGACAGTTCGACATACGTCTACTCTAATACCAAGACAATTAAAGTTACTCCTTACTTCCTTAAAGAATCTTTGCCTAATTTCTGGTATATGATAGGAAGTGTCATTGGAGACGGATCATGGGCAAAAGCAGACGTAAGTGATGGAGTCAAATCAACTTGTGTTGGTAAATCCATGTTACCAATGTATGTCAAAGCAGGAGAATCTTACAACAGGTTTACTGGTGATGGCGTCATCCAATATATTGGATATTTCCCGTCAGGAGGAATTTTCAAAATTTTAACTGGAAAGTTTGATTGGAACTACGGAATGGGTGGTGGAGATCTTGCCACTGGAGGATTCAAATATCGTGATAATGACAGCGATCCTGGAAATATCAATATTGCTTCAGCTGGCTACTATAATATCACGATTGATACCAAGGCCCATGAAATGAAGAGCGAAGTTTACAAGCCTGACTCTCCTATCAAAAAATACACTTCCATGAAAGTGGGTGACAATGACATGGCTGCCGTATCCACTTACGAAGGTTGCGAGAACCATGACTGGTATGCACTTCTTACCTTCTCAAGCGCTTCTGAAATGAAGTTCACCTCTAATGATGGAACAGCTTGGGGTACGAACTCTTTCCCATGTGGTTTAGCTACAACAGATGGTGATAATATTCCTGTAAAAGCCGGCACTTATAAAGTATTCTTTAATGATATTACAGGTGCTTACATGTTTATCGAACAGAAATAATTAACTCTGGAACGGAGTTTGAGAACTCCGTTCCAATTAAAAGAAAAAATTATGAAATTAAAATCTTTATTTATATTGGGTTTGTCAACCCTAGCATTGGCTTCTTGCAATCAAGATTTCAATGACTGGACGAACCAATCGACCAACACGCAAGGAGATGCTGTAAAATTTGGCAATGGCTCCGTTAGTGAAGTTGATGTAATCAATATGGCCAATGTTCCTGATGGGACAGATTCTATTAAAGTTTGCAACATTACAGCACCAACATCCACATATAGTACAACAGCAAATTCCTATTTCATCTATTTCGATGAAGGTAAATCAGCGTACAAGATAGACAATCAAGGACGCATGAAATACAGTGATTTTAAGACATACACAGAAAGTACCTATGGAAAGAGGCCTGTTGAACGCGATATGGCTGCAACAATAACTGCATACACAGGAGACGGAAAAACTGCTGTAAAAAGTATCATAGCAAAATCTGAAACCTTCCAAGTTAAAGCAATACCAGTATCACCCTATATAGATGCAAATGGCTATTACATAGTTGGTAGTCTTGATGAATGGACTACAAGAAAAGTTGATGCATGGCATCTTGTCAATAGTGGTGTAGATGTGTATGCTGATCCTGTTTTTTCTGTCACCATACCAGCACCTGCTTATGCCGACAAGTATGAAATAAAAATTGCTCCTTCATCTGCTTGGGATGGAAGTACAGACGAAAAAGTTAAAGACTGGAGCAATGTATTATCTGCAACATCCAACTCGCCAGCAACATCCTACACAGGTAATGTATCATACACAAATGCAGGTGGAAATATTACATTTGCAGGAGATAAAGATGCCAAGTTCTATGTCATAACTATTAATGTAATTGACGGGACATATAAAGTTGACCCGGTTACTTATCCCACATACATGTACGAAATAGGCAACAACACAGGATGGTCAAGTGTTCAAGCTCTTTATAGTCCTAAAAATGATGGAATCTACACAGGTGCTTTCTATTTAAAATCAGGATTCAAATTCAGAAATAATCACTATGATTGGAACGGATATTATAATCTTGGTTGGAATGCAAGCAAAGAAGAGGGTGTTATTTACAACAGTGGAAGTTCAAACAATATTGAACTGAGTTCAGATGGATTTTATCTCGTTACTGTAGACATCACCAAGATGACTTATACTCTACTTCCTTTTACCAACATTGGAATCATTGGTGATGCACAAGGCAGCTGGGATAATTCAACTGAAATGAAATATGATGAGACCAACAAATGTTGGTATATCAATGGCATTAAGTTAATAGACGGAAGTATTAAATTCCGTTCTGATAATAATTGGAACGGTGTTAACATGGGAGGTGACATCACAAAATTAGACCAAGGAGGTTTTTCTGGAAATATTAAAGTAACGGCAGGAACTTATAACATCAAACTTTATCTTGAATCTGATGTTGCTCCACATGCTACACTTGAATTAGTAAAATGAAGTATTAATAGTCTTTATACATCATCTAACTGATTATCTTATTATCTTTTAGAATGAATAAACTTCAAGAAGAGGGAACTTAGCAATAGGTTTCCTCTTCTTTTTTTTGCCCCTCGCCGAAAACGGGGATGTACTAAATTGTCGCGGGACAACAAGACAAAATTCAAATCTACGTAACTTACGATAACCTAACATAACCTAACAAAATCTACCTTCTGTCAAACATTAATAGTATCTTTGCGCCAGAGTTCGAAAGACAAGGGCATAGGCGATAAGTAGCGACAAGATGGGGATGCTTCTACAAAGGGGTTGCATTGTCTTTGCATCGTGAAAGGAGACTAACGGCATGGCCCATTGCAGACAGCATCTAAGGACGTAGCAGATGCGTCTCGTGACAATAAGTGCTGGATGGCCGCAAAAAGTGTATCATACAATGGCGGTCTGTCATTGATACCGTAGATCAATCCTTGGGATTGCTATTCGTTATTGCTCATTATGATTTTTAGTTTTAAGACTGCAAAAGTACACATTTATTTGTATTTATTGGCTTATGCGCAACAATAGTGCAACCGTTTGCGCGTCTGTAAAATCACTATAATCCATTTTCAAAAACACAT
>NZ_CALMHT010000018.1 GCF_937863835.1 uncultured Prevotella sp. | reverse complement strand
GAAGTCACTTATCAAAAGCCGTCAAGATAATGAATATTCCATTATTGGCAATAAAATTGTGGACATCTTTAATGCCATGGCAGATGCTGTAGAATGTAAGCCGGATGACTAAAATGTAATTTTTTTAGAAAATAATCGTTCGAAAAAGTACAACGTATTAAATTATTTTTTATATTTGCAACATTATAAAATGTAAATGTTTAACAATAAATATATAATATTATGGCAATACATGAAGTAATAGAGAATGGTCACAGAATGTTTATGGACGATGATGAGTTTAGGCTTTTTTCTAGAAAGAAGAGTGGATGCGGGTGTGTCGTAATCATTATTATACTTATAATATGGCTCGCTAAATCATGCATAGACAATTACAATAAAGAGGGAAACAATGATGCTGATAACTCAAAAGACAAAATAGAGAATGTAGAAAGCAGCAAAAGCGATGGTGACCAATCATCGACATATCGGAAGAATGTAACAAAAAGGCATTCTAAAAATAGTTCAAAAACAGAATCTGACCAAAATACAGAAAATCGTTCAGAATCATCAGAGGCGACCCCAAGTACAGAAAAGGGTTCGGATGAAAAAGAAGTGAAGGAAGCTACAAGCGAAGGTTCCAAGGCTGAATCAGAACAATCAGCAGGCTTCCGTCTTGAGCCCGTCACAGATGAGCAAAACCCAATGAAAAAATAATGTAATATATATCAAAATAGAGGTTTTATATATTCTTTACATTTTTTGGACAACGTTATCCGTTTCCCTCAATTTACCGATAGGATTATCCAAAACTAAAATACCCATAGTACATATACTACGGGTATTTTGTTTTATAACGAGGTGTTTAGAATCTCTTCTTTAACTATATTCGCACCTATTTTTGTCTTGAAATCAAATGCCACAATTCACGTATCCAAAGTACGATAGATGATCCAATAATAATTATTATCCAATCCTCTATTTTCATTGGAACAACATTAAAGAAATCAAATAGGACTTCTACTATTAATATTTGACCTATTATAATTACAGCAGCGATAGTCAAGAAACCTTTGCTCAGTTTTGTCTTGAAGATACTTTTCCCTGTTTCAAATGATCTTGCATTAAACATATACCAGAAGTGAGTCCAAACAAAAATTGAGAATAACAATGTCTGTTCATACGGAGTGACCTCATTTGCTTTACCCAAATGCAAACTAAGGAAGTCTCTCATACAATGAATATCAGCATGTTGGAATACAAGAAGTAATATTAAAAGCATTATGAAGAAGACCGTTCCTACGCCTAATATATTAGCATACATCTTCTTATTCAATATAAAGGCTTTTCTATCACGTGGTTTATCTTTCATGACGGCCTCTGAAGGAGGAAGGGAAGACAATGCCATTGCGCCGAATGTATCCATAATAAGATTCACCCAAAGCATCTGTGTAACAGTAAGAGGGGATTGTGTTCCAATAAAAGCTCCGATAAGTACGATAAAACAGGCAGAAACATTAACTGTCAATTGGAAAAGGAGGAATCTCTGAATATTCTGATATAACGAGCGTCCCCACATAACGGCCCTACCAATACTGCTAAACGAATTATCAATAATCGTAATATCGGAAGCTTCTTTAGCGACAGATGTTCCGTCGCCCATGGAAAGTCCGACATGTGCAGCTTTAAGTGCCGGAGCATCATTCGTGCCGTCACCGGTCACAGCTACAACTTGATTTTTTGCTTGTAAGGCCTCAACCAAACGTTTTTTATCCATAGGCCTAGCACGAGCGATAATCTTTAAATCCAATACTCGTTCATCTAATTGTTTATCAGACAATGCAGCAAATTCAGGACCAGTTATGATATTTTTATCCGTATCAGACTCATTCCATAGACCTATTTGACGTCCAATCTCTTTCGCTGTACCCAGCGTATCTCCCGTTACGATTTTAACAGAGATTCCCGCATCCATGCATTCTTTTACAGCAGGCGGAACATCCAAACGAACTGGATCACTAATTGCTATAATACCCAAGAACGTTAGATTCTCTGCAACGATCATGCCATCAGCTGTAGACTTGTCTCCTTCTTCGAGAACCTGATAGGCGAATCCCAATGTGCGCATTGCTTGTTTCTGATAAGCAAGAAGTTGTCTGTCTATATCTAACTTGTTTACTTTACCGCATGTAGTTTTACACAAATTGAAAACAATCTCAGGTGCGCCCTTAACATATAACACCGTCTTTCCTGTTCCTAAAGATTTAACAGTGGTTGCCATATACTTTTTTTCTGTAGAGAAAGGTAACTCTGATAAACGTTCCGTTTTTTCCTTTAAGTCACGATAGTCATAACCTTGAGAATTAAGCCAAAGAAGAAGAGCTCCTTCTGTCGGATTGCCTACTGCTTTTGGTTCTTTTGAGGAGAAATCAAGAGAGGCTGTGGAGTTTACCGCAATACCTTCTGCTATAAGCTCACTCATAGAATCATTCTTGGCTAGTTCTTGGTTTTTTAAATCATAGAAATTCGACTGGTAAACCTGCATTTTGTTTTGAGTAAGCGTACCTGTCTTATCTGTACATATAACGGTGGTCGCGCCCATCGTCTCACAAGCATGCATTTTACGGACGAGATTATTTGTCTTCAACATACTGCGCATACTATAGGCAAGACTTAGTGTGACCGCCATCGGTAATCCTTCAGGGACAGCAACAACAATGAGTGTTACAGCGATCATCAATGTACTCAGAGTATATGCCAGTAATCCAGAAAGATTTTCTGTAGGCATTAAATAATTATGCAAACCAATCACTGCACCAATAAAGACAGCAAAGAATATGATTATTGTCGAGATACATGCTTTAGATGACCAGTCTCCAAATTTCTTAATGACCAGATAAAAGAATATAACTGTAGGAATAATCAGCAATAATGACAACGGATTCCAACTAAAGAAATGGCACACTCTACCAACAATAATTGCGGCGGCAAAGCCATAACTTAAATTCGTAATCAAGTCACTTAAGCCATCAAGCTGCTCATTAAGAGGTGTTCTTACAGAACCATCAATCTGAGCAGCTTCGAAAACTTTTCCGTTTTCAGTTGCGTCTCCGACCTTAACCACTCTGAAGACACCATGTCCTTCCATGACTTTTGTACCACGCAACACATAATTAGAGGGGAATGTTGCTTCTTTATCATATTCCTCTATATTCACAGTCTTTCCACAAACAGGCTCACCTGTCAAAGTAGATTCATCCATGTGGAGAGTTACGGCTTCTAATAGTTCGCCATCTGCAGGAACTTCGTCACCCGTATTCAATATCACAACATCTCCTACAACTATATCTTTTTTAGGTACTTCGACCACATTGTTATTGCGAATGACTTTAACTAACTCATCATCATTCACTTGATTAAGGATAGAAAATGCTTTGTTGGCTCGCAATTCAAAATAGAAAGCTAATCCTGTCGCTAAAAGAATCGCAACAAAAATACCAACCGGTTCAAAGAACACAGCCAAACTTTCATGCAAATTCCAATACTCATAGCAAGAGATACCAATCGACATAACACCAGCTACCATCAAGATACGAATAAGAGGGTCTTCAAACTTCTCTATAAACTGTTTCCATAGAGATTCTTTCTCAGGTGGCGTTAAAATATTTATGCCATTTTTCTTGCGACTTTCTTGCACTTCAGCATCGGTCAAGCCTGTGTAATGATGTTTTTGTTCCATATTTTGATTTATTTGTTAATTAATGAACTCTTATTACCAACTTTATTATAACCAAGTTGCAACTCCTCCATGATGAGAACAAGTTCCACTATGACTTCTGCTAAAACTATATGTTCCATCTTGACATATCGCAGTAGCACCACTAGGAGTTCCTGTTTGATAATATGTAGGAGATTGAACTCTTTGTCCATACGAATTTACATAATATCTTATGTTCTTATTGTGATATAAATGTTTTTGGTAAACGCTTTTACCGCCTTTCCTATGACTATAATATGTTTTTGAAAGATATTTTGAAGATACATAGCCAATTTGTCCCTGATATTCGACACAAATCCATTTGCAATTGCAATCTTCATCAATCGTAACATAAGTGCCAAAAGGAATGATACCCTCTATTTGATAGTCTAAACCTGGACCTTGGCGCAAATGAAGATTCACTGTAGTGAACCTTACACCTGCATCTAAATTTAGAAGACAAATGACTGATAATAGAATTATAATAAAATATCTTTTCATTTATATAAAAAATTAATAATATCTTTTAGGGACATAAGTTTTATTACCATTACTATTGACATAATACTGTCCGCCTCTACTACCAGTCTGAATAGTTCTACCACTACCATAATTATATGACTGAGATGAATAATCGCGTGCTCTTGCGCCAACGGTTCCTGTAAAAGGATTAGTATTTCCACTTGTTGAATAGTTGTCGTGATTTGTCCTATTGCTTTCTGTCTTCATGTGGCCTTGCACATAGGTACCATCCGAACGTGTATAACTATTTTGGTAGCGAGAATTTGCATTTACGCTAGAAAATTGCGACTGTCTTGAAGAACGAAAGGTGTCATTACTGGAGTTAGAGATAGTGCTGAATGACTGTGCACTAATTGTGATAAAACTCACCGCCATCAAGGCAACTGATAAAATAATTTTTTTCATTGTTATAAAATATTTAATTGTTTTTACGCTGCAAAGATATGCGTATTTTTGTTCACGAAGAAAGAACTCAAACGTTTCGCACAAAATTGAATTTTCCTTATCTGTTTTTCTTGCAACGTTGCAACTCATATCAATCAACATTTTATAACTCGTTTATATAATTCTGAATCAAATAGATGAATCATTGAATTGGATTTGCTGTCGTAGACAAACAACAAATCCTCTTCCAAGCCAATATTTAGGTTACCAAATTCATTCTTATTTATCTTATAATCAGCCACATTATACAACAGTCCATCCAATTCGGACAAACTTTTCTTTATACAACTTATTATTGGTCTTCTTATCTCCGCCTGGCCTAAATCCGGAGCTTTATCACCACCAAGATATCCATAAATTGTTTGATACTTCATTTGTAATTCAGCAAGCATTCGATTGTATGTAGATAACTGCTTTGCTGATTGGGGTGAGTTGAAATTAATACCACCCTCTTTTGTCATGATAAGGAGTAAGATATATAATGCCTTTTCTCTTCTATGAAGTTTTTCTAGTTTTCGATGGATATCTGGGAATATAATATCTTCTGTAAACGTATTGATGTACAACCGACTTCTCACATTTTGTTTGGTTAAGAAAATATCAAGTAACTGTTTATAAAAACCGTGATACAAAAATTGATGGCTTTTCTCTTCTGCAGTAGATACTGAAATAATATCAGAACTAATCATTGATAAGAATTTATCAATAATATTTTGTATCGTAAATAAAATATTTTTATCCACATCTACTTTTAAATAGTTGGCAAAAGTATCTTTTTTTACATAGCTACTACCAATCTTTATTAATATAGAAGGTGTTGCATTGCGCAATAACGAGACATCCAATTTATTGCACAAAATATCCTTACAGAAAGAACTGGTCGTTGTAGAATACAAACTTTTAATGACATGGTCTATCTCATTTTCAGAAAGAGAGGGAGCTAAAAATGAAATAATACGCACCATCAACGACCTATCTGTTTCTTGGTAGTGTTTGATGATTGCAGGGACATAGATGAAGTTGAATCCTGCTATCTGTGTTTCCTTATGGAGAGCTCGATAGTTCTTTGATATTACATTATTAATCTCCACATCAAATTGAGACTCGATATACAATATAGAAGAAGGGGCGATATTAAAAGTTGAATTCAAGATAGAGAGCACCTCCATCTCATTATCGCCCTCCTCCAGAATGCCTGTCAAGGCAATCATTAATAACGCTTCAGAGGGAGCACAAAAACCGTCACTAACGGTCAAATCAATGCAATCACTTAAAAATGTTTGTTTGAATTGCTTATCAATACGTGAAATTATATTCATAGATTCCGCCAATGTCATTTGTGAGCCATCTAATTCATCATCACTTGTCAAACAATACTTAGTCTTTAAGATGGAGTATTTCTCCATCTCACCGGCATCAATAATTGCATCAGCTTTTATTAAGTCAGTTAAAATACGAACTATAGCTGTCTTCAGACTGTGCTTCATCGTTTCTTTTAATTATCAGTAGGACCTTCTTCATTATCCTCATTAGACAATGTTCCAACGAATCCTTTTATGCCGCCTTCAAGTTCTTTGGATAAACCCCGTATCTTTTCGCCAAAAGCTTTCATTTCAGCTTTTGTAAAATATCCATAACAGACACCTTCAAGTCTCCCTATTTCTTTTAATTCTTCATCCGTATATTTATATTGTTGAAGTTCTTTCTGTATAGACTCAAACTCCGTAGCTGCCGCATCCCAATCCTGTGAGGTATAATTGGTGTTCTCTGTTTTAAGTTTCTCTGTAAATTCAGCTAGATGATCTATTGCCCCCTGTTTCTTGTCACAGGATACTAGTACCAAGATACATACAAATAGAATTATAATTTTATGAAATCTAATATTCATTATGTTTTATCTTTTATTAAATGATTTAAAGTGTATTGGCAACGTTTTCCATCATAATACTTATCCAGCACATTTTCGAATATATCGTTAGGTGAGACCATATCAAATAAGGTCATACACGAACGCACTTTCTTTGCATCAAGGCCTCCGAAAATTTGAATTGCGGACAAGTCTTCTAAAGATAAGAGTTGCTTGGTTATCTCTCTTATATGAGAATCCAATTCTTTATTCCCCAGAAAGGCCTTTGCTTCATCAAAATCTTCGATGCCATAATATCGAGAATTATAACTATGCCCCATTCCTACTAATTGGGGGAATATATACCAAATCCAATGACTTTCCTTCTTTCCGTTTCTTATTTCAGAAAGAGCTACTTGATAAATGTTTTGTTGGGCATCTATAAAACGTTGTAAATTGTATTTATCCATAATTTTATTTCAAGAACTATTCTTACACGACATTTACCACTTTTTGACTAACAATTACTTCATAAATTCTCTTTCTGATATAGGAACCGTCTCAAAATTATCCATTGTCCCATCATCGATAACATATATCTTTACTTCTCTCATAAAGTATATCTTTTGTGAATCTACCGATGGTAATGGAATCCGTTTTTAGTTCCATCCTTTTATAACCATAAACCTTCGTTTTCCTTCTGTTGTTCAACATCAGTAGAATCATTGTCTCTTTGCGACACAAGAAGTATACTTAATTTTCATCACCAATTCAAATAAAGAAATGTTTCAGTACGGCAAGAACACAAATTGAGATTCCTACAATCATGCATATCATTGAAACCGATTTCCTATCAGACTTCTTTTTAATTCTGCCCGAAAGAAAAGGTGGCAGCGCAAGCCAAATTATTAATCCTATTATTATCGAGAACGTCATTTGGTTTATTGTAATATGGGTAGATGCCCATTATGACATCTACCCATAATTATTGATTGATTAACGGACTGCTCCTATACGGTACATCTCATTAACTTTGTTTTGGATTGAAGTATATTCCGATCCTAACTTCTGCTTACGAACAGAACCGTTACCAAAATCACCGCGAATGACTTGTTTTGCTTTAACCTCTATAGAAGAATTGGAACTTATTGGCTGTTGAGCACCTTCTGAATTAGAAACCTGAGCATCACTTTCTTTTGCTGCTGTCGTGCTTTTTGACACAGTTTTTGATTCCGTAGAAGTTTTAGCATTGTTCGGCTGAGTTCCTTTACTGGCATTCGTGGTCGAAGTAGTATGTCCACTATTGTCTTGATCTACATTATTTGATGAACCAACCGTGCTACTGCCATCTGTTTCATCTAAAGCACTACCTTGATTGGTAGCATCCTCGACTGCTTTTGGATTTTGTTTTGCAGAATCCTGAGTACTAGAATCTTTGGAATTATTGGTAACATTAGTCGTATCATTGGGCAAAGCGCGAGATGATTCTTGTCCATTATTATTACAAGATTTAAATGACAGAAATGCTATAATGAGTATAACTAAAAGAATAAGTATTATCCATAGCCATTTCTTAGATCCAGAGCCATTACCATTATGACCAGAATCATCTCCATCGTTTGCTCCAGTGCCTCCAGCTGCCTTGATGAGTTCTTCAACTCCCTCCGGCATTGACTTGGCTTTTTTCTGAAGGTTAGCAAGCAAAGCTTTTTCGGCAGAATCAACCTTACCGTCATTTCCAATTTTATCTATCAACCAGTCACCCTCCTCCTTGTCTATAACATTCGGGGATTTCTCGTCCTTAAGGAGGAAATCACTAATTGCCTCAACAAAGAAAGTTTGCCAACTTGCGGCATTAGCTTTCCCGCTAACTTCGTCATTGATTTCAAAGAGCATCTCAGCTTCCTCTTTGTCAATCACGCCATCAGCATAAAGTTCCTTACGTAATTTTGCGACTTCGTCTGCATCAATAACCCCATCTGCAAGAAGTTCTTTTTTAAGCTCTTTCAGTTTTGAAGGACTTGACACAGCAGAATTTTTCTCTTGTTGTTTCACATTTCCTGTAGAAAAATTTCCAGTTACTCCAGCAGCCTTGATGAGTTTTTCAACTCCATTCGGCATTGACTTGGCTTTTTTCTGAAGGTTAGCAAGCAAGGCTTTTTCGGCAGAATCAACCTTACCGTCATTTCCAATTTTATCTATCAACCAGTCACCCTCCTCCTTGTCTATAACATTCGGGGATTTCTCGTCCTTAAGGAGGAAATCACTAATTGCCTCAACAAAGAAAGTTTGCCAACTTGCGGCATTAGCTTTCCCGCTAACTTCGTCATTGATTTCAAAGAGCATCTCAGCTTCCTCTTTGTCAATCACGCCATCAGCATAAAGTTCCTTACGTAATTTTGCGACTTCGTCTGCATCAATAACCCCATCTGCAAGAAGTTCTTTTTTAAGTTCTTCTAATGGGGGAGAAATTGATTCTATAAAATCTTTTTCCAGGTTAAAGTTTCGCGAACTTACTTTGTTTAAATTGAAGTTACGTGTGCTTTTCCTTTTTTCATTATCTTCTGACATAGGCTTGATTATTTATGCATAAATGTCTATTAAAGTCTGCATTCCGCCCTCATAGCCTTTACCTTGAGCTTCAAAAGACCAATCTCCATTCTCATCACAAATCAGACTACCAGCGACTACTGCTGTCTCTGAAGAAAACTTGTCTTTCAGATCGAAACGACACAGTTCATCACCAGTTTCCTCATTTGTTATTGAAATAAACGGTTCACGTACTTTCCCGAACGTTGTACCCTCTTCGTCTCCGTGATAAATTGTCACAATAAAAACGATTTCTGTGATTTTTGGATTTACCTTACTCAGATCCACATGCATCGTTTCACCTGCATCTTCATCTTCTTCTTCATCGCCATTCCCCAAATCGTCAATAGAACCCGTAACAGAACCATCTTTAGACATCGGGCAAGTCTGACCTTTCCAATTTTTTTTGTTGCCGAATTCAGACTTATTGAAAGGTTTATTACGATTTTCAGAGTTGTAAAAAACAAAATCAGCATCATCCATAATAACACCGTCTTCTCCTAAAAGAAAAGCGGAAGCGTCAAGATCAGCACCTGACTTCCATCCCAAGTCCACTTGAATTAAGTTTAAACCTGAATCTTTATCCAGCTTAAAACGTTCTCCTTTGTTCAAATTAAATCTTGCCATAATATTTAAATTTTAAGTGTTAATATATCGCATTAAGAAGCATAAATATCTATCAAAGTCTCCATACCTCCATCATATCCCTTTCCCTGAGCTTCGAAAGTCCATTCACCCTCATCATTACAGATAAGACTTGCGATGACGACAGCTGTTTCACCTGAAAAACTTTCCTGTAAATCATACCTACAGAGTTCTTCTCCGTTGCTCTCGTTTATTAGTGTGATATAGGGATCACGTACATCCTTAAAACTCTTATTTTCACCATCTTCGTTGAATACGGTAACGCAAAAAGTTATTTCAGTTATCTTTGGTCCCACTTTTTCCAAATTAACGAGCATCTCTTCATTATCCTCGTCTCCGTCATCTGCCCCATCGCCTCTATCATCAATAGAACCTAAAACAGAGCCGTCTGCCGACATAGGACGAGTTTTAGCCCTCCAATTGCCTTTATTACCAAATTCATCTTTTGAGAAAGGCTTCTCTCGATTTTCTGATTTGTAAAAAACAAAATCAGCATCATCCAAGATAACACCATCCTCACCCAATAAAAATGCGCAAGCATCCAAGTCTGCACCTTTTTTCCAACCAAGGTGAACTTTAATTTTGCTCAATCCTGAATCTTTATGCAGGTCAAAGCGTTCATCCTTTTTTAAATCGAATCTACTCATGGTTTTAAATTTTAATATTGTTATTTAAATTTCATTTACTACTTCACTTTTTACAATAAAGTAGATCTATTACATCCAAACTTTTAAATAATATTTTTTATTTGTCATATTATTGAGTTCATTCATAGACGAATTTCACTTCTCCGTTTTTGTCAATGCATCAGTCAGCTCCTTATCGTATTTATGAAAATTCATATATTTGAGAATGGACATTAAGTCCAACAGATTTTTGCGTCCTTTCTCCAATTCCCCTGTTCTGATTTGAGCTAGAGCTTCAGCCTTGCGTACTCTTATTTCCCTTTCACTGATAGATACAATGTTTTGTTGCTTAATAGGGATGGATCTTTTCTCTGTACATTTTTTGACCTTCGACTCTTCACTCACTGTAGTGCTCTTAACAATTGCCTTAGGTTTCACTTCTGTCTTCAGTTGATCTTGATGCCATAAGCCTCTGATTTCGTTTATCTTGTCATCCAGAACATGAAAATTCGTAGCATGTAGTTTCTTTTCCGTATTATCAAGAAGTGTCAGTCCTTGTTTTTTTCCCTTCATGATTAGTTGACGTGCATCCGCTATATTGAGTCGTGCCTCTTTTTGGTTGACAGATTTAAGTTCAACGTGTCTATTTACACTTTGTGATGACGATTCCTTGCGTATGTATTTATCTATAAATGTCTGCGTAATTCCCAATTTTTTCCATTCATCAAGAATAAGCTGTATTGTACTGTCGTTGGCTACATTCAGTTCCTTCAAATTGCGAATACACTTATTGCAATCGGCAATCTCCTTGCCAAAGTCACCTTTCAGATTGTGATATTTATCTCTCGCCTCTTTGAATTTTCCTAAAACGAACAACTTACGAGCTTCATTATCTATTTCAGAATGAATAATATCATCTATCCTATTTAAATTATTCTGAATACTTGTGGATATTTTTACTCCAACTTCGTTTCCTTTTTTTAGAATGGCTTCTATTTTTTCTCTATAGGGTTCTATAATAATATTAGAGATTCCACAATCACTCCATCTTATAAGAATATCTTTTGCTTCATCAACATTAACGTTGGTAATATTCAATTCACGTTCCTCTCGAATACATTGGTTACACAATTTGATTTCTTCACTGAAATCTCCTTGCAAGATTTTATACTGTCCTTTTGCCTCTTTGAATTTACCATCTGCAAATAACGATTGTGCCTTTTTCGATAGATCAGAACTTTCATCAACGGAAATACCACTTAAAAGATAATCCTTTTTCTTTATTTCGGCAAGAATAGAATTTAAAGCTTCAATTCTTTCTTTTTCTGTTACTTTAATAACAGACATAAAACCGTTAATGCATAAAATATTCTCCAAAACATCATTTGATGGATTAAGACTCGTTAAAATGACTGTACATTCACTCGCTTTCGTATTGTTTTCAGATAATAAATCATTTAATTCCGATGTAACTTTTGTTTCATCAGCATTATTTATATTATTATTAAAGTCATTTTTGTTAAGAGAGAAACTATAATCTTCTCCATCTGATAAGGATAAGGAACCTTTTACTATTGGTTTTGAACCTCTAAGAAAAGTTATAACTTTCTTACGTATTTTTTCTTTATCTTCTTTAATACCGATAGTCTCTCTATCATAACCTTGATATACAATGTCTTGAAAAACCAATTCAATAGCTTTATCTATGCGTGGATCCTTACCAACACCTTTAATTGTAATTGACTCCGATGAGTTCCCATCAAAATACAGTCTGCAAATCAAATTCTCACCATTATTATATATAGAAAGAATTGACTTACCTTTCAGATTTGACTCTTTATTTTCTAATGTTTTTATAAAACAGCTCTGAATATCTAGTCCACAACAATTGCCATATCCACTATCCTTAAATGATTTTATCACAAAGTTTCGTTCAGTTTCATTTAAATCTGGCGCAAATATAAAAACCAAGGCTAAAGAAGCTCTATTGTCTTCCAACGAGCCTGCTTGTTTAAATAAGGTCTTCTCTAAAAAATCAGATAAATACTTTTCTATTGCAAAAAATAAAAGTTTATTTATATCTATTTTCTCATCATTGTAGTTAAAATATGCAATCTTTGCCATTTTATCAAAATCAAAAATGTCATAGTAAGCACATGATTCCATAGAATGATCTTTATTGTATTCATTGAGAGCGAAATACCCTATACTTAATATTTTCCCTCGACTGTAAATTGCAAGAGGTTTAACAAATTCATCACTATCACAAGCGATGAATTTGTTTTCACTTCCTTCACTATTATAAGAAAATGATATAGTCTTACGAGATATATGTATTAATATACAAAGTTTCACAATCAGTTGAGTTTTGCTATTATTTTTAATAAATTATCCTCGTAGAATTTCATTCCTTCGAGAATAATAATTGGAGCAACGAAACTAAATTTATTATTTTTATCAGATTTTTCTTTTTCCTCTCTATATTCTTGAAGTTTTTTGATATATTTGTTCATATCCATATCCATTAATCCATCGTTAATATCTTCAGGAGTTATACCAAGATTAAGTGGATAAATCTGATTATAAAATGTTCCAATGAATTTATAAAATTTAGATTTAGCATCTAAGTGTTTCGGGGCAATAAATAACCAACCAAGATATTCAAACATTTCAGGACTTAAAGGAGTATCAAATTTGAGTTCTTTTTCTGGATTTGTTATTCTGTATCCTTCTTCTCCCAAGACCTCAAGCGTATTTTCATTTTCCGCTACTTGCAGACTATCATTTTCAGATTTAGTCATATTAACGAGACCTTTTGAAACCTCATATTTTACATCATCAGACTCTTTTTTCTCTAGGAAGTGTCCATGATCGAAAACAGTACGCCAAGCAATCAAATCCTTTACCTCTTTTTTGTCTAAGCCCTCCATAAATAATTTTGAATAATATTTTATGGAATTTTCTTCACTGTCTCCATTCCGTAACCAATCGAATATACGAGAACCCTTTCCTGCAAAGCGAATCGTCACATTAGGCTTCCATGCCTCGTCATTAATAATCTTCCTTATTTTCTTTACTACAATATTTGTAAGTTGTCCTGCGTAAAAGATTAAAAGACCTGTAACATATAAATCTACACATACCAACTCCGGACAATTATTAAAAATTCTCTTATAAAAATCTTTTAATTGCGTATCATTTAATCTGTCGACAATTTGTTCGAAAAAGAAAGAAGCCGTTTCTTCATTATACTTTGTATTTAATCTTAAGATTTTGATATCATATTGAGTGCAAATATCTTGAAGTACATTTTTGAATTTCTTTGAATATTTGACGGCATTAGTAATCCTTTGTGCAGCAAATCTTACAGAACTTTGTTTGATTAATGTAGGTTTATTATTGATTTGACATAATACGGATATATCAGTCGTACTTCCTCCTATGTCAAAACATAAAACAATATCATCAGTTGTAGATGCATCATCAGAAACAAAGTTTGCTACGGCGCATGCTTCTGTCATTGCTATTGGTTTATGCGTGTCTTTATTAAAAAACGAAATATTATCAAATATTATTGGTTCATCTTTGACTATTATACTTGGATGATTATCATTTGTTTTAGAATTTCCACTAATGATATCATCTAAATCAAAATCATCTTGATTTTTATTTGTATGCAAATCGGATTTTCCACCACTTTCAAGCAGATTATCATCATCATCATCCAACATACTTAAAATATCATCATCTTCTGTATCTTTAACATCAAGACCTAGATTATCTTTGTTTAAATTTGTTTTGTTGGCGGGAGCTTCTGCTATTACTAATTCTTTACCATCTACTTGAATTATTGGATTTACAGTCTTTATACTGTTCCAAATATCTCCATATTGTTTAATAAGTTGTCCATTCATAGATGAAGGATAAGACCAAAACAGTTGCGTAGGAATAATCTTTCTCCCCTGCTCATTGGTAAATAATTCAGCATATATTTGAAGCATTAGTGATTTTAAGAAGGCTGTTTTGTTTGCAATATCATCATCTTCTTTACAAGTCCATTTCATGTTTTGGACCAAATTAGCTTCCATTTCATCACTAAAACGCAATTTAATATTACGCTCAGTTACCGAGTCTACAGGTAAATTCTTTTCAAAGCAAGGAAAACCGCCTTTTATTTCTTTTTCAAGCATCTTTACTCGACTGATTTCATCCGAGGACATAATTATCCTGTTATTGTCATGCTTAGATAAAATACTTTTTACAGCATTTGATTCCAAACTTTTGTTAGAAAAATAAAATATATCTTTCTCAATTGACGATTTTGTTTCTTTATTTTCGAAATTCAACAAAGAGACACAATGATTCGTAAATTCAAAACCTTTTGCTTTGGGTTCGTCGGGAGTCTTGTATGCGACAGAAGTATTAGTGCTTCCAAAATCGATTCCAAGATCTGCTTTTATAAGGCTCCTCCCATCATTCCCTGACATGTAATTCTTCGGTATTCCTTTATCGCTATCCGAATTAGTATATCTAATAATAATAAATCCAGTATCCTTACCTCCAGTTGTTAAACGTAAACCTTTATATGGTTTATTACTTTCATATATTTCATACATATATTTAGCAGCCCAATCTTTAGTATTAACTAACAATTTTGCTTCAACTCCTTTGGAGTTATTTTTCGGAACACAAATATTTCCATTTTCTGATAAGTATATTGGTTCAAGAGTATCATCATCTGTTAATATAGTAAAGACATCATTAACTTCATCTCCAACAAAAGGGGTTGCTCTGTACGGACAACGACTATCATCAGAATTGTTGTGTGGCATTTCTGAATATAGGAAATAACGCCCCCACTGACTTGAAATGAAGTTAGGCCATACAATTAGATCTCTATTTTTGATTGTTTGACCAACTTTATAATTTTCTTTCAATATTTTGGGAGTGCTATTTTCTTCTGTTTGGAAAGTTAATGTGACAGACAAATTATTGTTTTGTGGATCATAGATAGCATCTAATTTCGCTTTTGAAGCAGTGCCACTTATACCTACTAATGCATCTATTTTATTTCCAAATACCCTCAAACCTAATGTGCTTAAAGGAAGGGCAAAATAAGAATACCTATTTGTGTTATCCTTATTTGTCGCTACCATTGCACATACTGGTTTGTCTTTTAAGAACATGGAATCTCTATCTCCATCGTTAAATTCTATTTGAGCAATTTCACATGTGTTAGGGAGCAAAAGATCCTTTGAATTAAAACGGACAGCACCTTCGTGCTCTATACTGGATATTTTCCCCTCACGGCCAAATAAATCAGTAGAGCAATTTAATATCCTATCAAATGGCTCATTAAATTTTGTCGTAGTCGGAATATTGTCTTTACTTAATTTCTCATTAGCAATAGTCTCGATTTCTTTTGCCCAATTTTGAAGTGTTTCTGATAACTTACCAAAGTCTGGTTTGATATTTTGGACCTCTTTATCAATATAATATGATATAAAATCCTTTATTTTTTCTTCGATATGGAGGATGTAAGCATACAATGCGACCAAATCATTTGACCCTATTCCATTTTTTATAGGGTCTGCAAACTTATTGTTATTTATAAATTTGGCATCACTATTTCCAATTTTGTAACCAGGAGATGTAAAAACGAATGTTTCTGGAGACGTACCTCCTACGACAACGCCATTATATTTAATGATGTCTATAAATGGTATTCTATCTTTTTCAGGAAGTCCTTGTTTGCACCATAATGGTTTTTTCTCGAAGAGCATATTTCCGAATGCTCCTTTAGGTTCATACAAATTTGGTGTAGAATCTATTTCTCCTTCTGTATATTTTAACTCAACGCGTTCTACTGAAATATTAGAGGGGTCTAGTGCAATACATGCAAGGAATCCTTTCCATTCATCTATTAAGGTTCCGTAATAGTTGTTTAGGGTTGAACCTTCTTTATTGTTTGGTTCGAATGTATTTAACGCTTTATTTAAAAGATTTATTCTTGCGAATATAGAAGGAACACCAGTGACCATAGCACTGGTATCAACTTTCTTTGAATCAGAACTGGCTGTTATTATTTTTTGAGTAAACGTTCCTATTTGTGTAAATTCCACCCATTCGTTAGGAGTTCTGCTCAACCCTTCTCCTGATGATATTACTAATGATTTAATTTCGCTCATGATTTTAATGTTTAATGGAACTTTGGTCTTTAACGATAGAATTATAAATACGTGCTAGCAATTCTTCTTTGGGACTGTTTGTATCTTTTATACTATTAGGTTGATCCCCACTTAAAATGTTTAGAAAATTTATGAGTGGACTCTTAGTAAGAGACAAACTAAACCTTTTCTTTTCATTAAAAACATTAATGAAGTCCATATTTTCTTTGGCTTCAAACGCTTGAGGCTTAAATAAAAAATTTCCTGGCAATACCGAATCTTTAATCTGATAAATCCATCCATTTTTACTTTTATCATAAGCAAACCTTTTCAAGTAGTCGTTAATTTCTTCTAGTTGCTTATTAGGAATGTCTTCATAGTCTTTTCTATTACGTTCTACTAAATCTTTTTTAGCTATTTTTACCATGCCACCATCCTTTTCATTAGTTCCTGCACATATAGTGAGTACATAATGAGAGAATGCCAAAAATGCAGCCATGTTTTTCTCAAACATTTCGCTGTTATTACCTATAAAATCTTTAGCCTCAAAATCAAAATTTTCACCATTTCCTTGTGTGACATTTCTAAAATAGAAATGAGCTTCTTTTTCTGTGATTTCTCTTGTAAAGAAATCATAAGCAGCACAAGCACATACTAATTCCACGACATGACAATCATTCTTTTGATTTTGACCACCAATTTGCAAATCATTATTTCCTGCTGTAATTTTGTCATTTGGCATTTCAGGCCATCCCACATGATAAAGCCTTTTGTAACATTGCTTTATCGTTGGGTCTTCACAATAAAACTGCATAGCCGCTTGACTATTAAGTGCAAATATACTAGAATCCGCAACTACAGGTTCGTTATCGTTCTTTATGCTATTTGTAACTGGTGAAAATTTAAAATATTGGGTAAGTAATGTGGCACCAAATTTAAATTTAGAAAAATCAATACCTTTTTTGTGATCAAAAATAATATCTGCTGCCTCTGCCAGGGCTTTAGGAATAATGGGGATAGATGATGCACCAGTACCCCCGAATACTGATCCAAAAACAAAAACTCGGGCATTTCCATTAGTACCTGTTAATTTATCTATAAAATCTTTGAATTCCTTGTCTGGAGACTTCTCGTCATTCCCATTTTTGCTTCTACGAGCACTTTCTATGATTGAATGATACATTAACAGACTTCCGAGTTGCGTTTGTGCTCTGTAGCCCATATCAAGTTTGAACTTTTGAACAGTTTCTTTGTCCAAAAACAAATCAGATAAATCTTCATTCTGTTTATCTGTCGTTGATGTTCCAGCAGAAAATCCGGCCAAACCTAAATACGTTTTGCGATTATCTTCATTATAATCTGTGAAGAATTTATACAGATTTATTTTTGCAGAAAAAAAAGTTTTTGAACTACTATGCCCACCATCAATATTATCACTATCTTTAGACTTTATCTTTTGATAAAGATTAATCAATGTTTCTGTTCGATTTTTATTACCATTACCCTGATCTGTATCAAGAGTTAATATGTTTATTTCTTTATTATCGAACATACCTATAGCACATAGGTGGACAAAAGATTCAAGACATCGCATTCCTGTTCCACCGATTGCGATTACAAATAATTGATCATCCATGTTATATAATATTAAAACCAGTTAGACAATACTCCATGACTTGATTTACTCAAGAAATAGCCGACTACAATATACATCACGAATGACGCAACTGATGAGATTGACATCGCTATAAGATAATTTGTCGCATAATTTGGAATTTTAATATCTATGTAAACAAAAATGTATCCGACAAGAAAGGTTATGACTAATGTTGCTATTCCAAAAATCCAAAACCACATTCTTCTTTTCTGTGGATCATGAGGATGTGCTGTACCTGTCTCTGGCTTTATGACATTAGACGCTATTATTGACAATAGCAACATCACTAAAAGTACTGCTACGCCTATGATATAGGCGGAAATTGTTGAATTATGCATAATATTTATGTTTTAAATTTTTATTAATTAGTTTTTACGAAATAAGAGTATACAGGTCTGTTCACAAGATTCAAGTCCTGAAGAGTGTTACGGATAGCTTCCGAAAGGTTGGTATTGCCTCCCCATGAAAAGAGTTTGTCAAGATTAGAATAATTCGGCATGCAATCAGCAACGACGATATCTATGCGTATCATATCCCCTGTTGGATAATTAGCGATTTCACCACTAAACTTAGGATTGAAATCAATGGCTAATTCCACCTGCTTTGGAGAGGATTTGAGCGTATTGGAAAATAATGTCTGATTTAAGACAAGCATATCTTCTATCGGAGCTAAAGATTGAGGTCTATATATATAGTCTGGCAACATATTTCCTTTCTCATCATAATAGGTACCAGCATCACCAGACAAGTCTGCTATTGGACTTCCATTCTCATCTTTTATCATCTTTGGCTTATTTTTTAGAGCTTCCTTAAAAGCTATAAACTTGTCAAAATCAGCCTGTACATCATAAGCTTTCACGTCCATCTTTTTGATAATGTATGAATCTTGGTTGCTTAAGTCGACAAACAAATTGCGGAAAAGGTCTGAGAAAGGTTTAGCTACTCCGGGTTCTTTCATCGCCTGAGCATTACTAACGATGTCTTTCCAATTACAACCAAATGGATAATATTCTGCATTAAGACCTTCATACTTGGTGAATCCTTCACCACTACCATCCTCTATTGTTGCCGAAACTACATCTTCGCCATTTTCATCATGGTAACAACCGCCCTTAATCGCTGCCATATACTTTGTTGTAAAATGGCATGGATTTGTGGACAATAGAAACCTTTTATAATTAACAGGTCTGCTTGCTAAAGCTTCTTCTACTTTTGAAAGCAAGCTATGAGATTTCTTATCAAATATTATATAATATAAATGTTTAGCTAATCCATTTTCAACATAATCTGTGATAAAGAATGTGATATCATTGCCTTGGCTTAACCATTTTTCAAAATATGGCTTAGCAAAATTCTGATGCTGAACTTTCCCATCGGGTGTATATTCCTCGAAATCAGTAACCATCAGTGCACTATTTCCATCTTTAACTATTTTGCTCAATGTTTTTTCTATTGGTGCATTTAAATTCTGATATGAAGAAGCATCAATTATTGTATTATATAAATCCGTCTGTTTCTTTTTTAACGGAGTAATCGTATTGTTTGCCAAAGAGAACACCGATGTATTATTATCACCTGTTATCTTATTAACTATACTTTGCAAAAGCGTTTTGGTCGTATCATTCTGATATGCCCAGTTCATACCATCCGAAAAATCAAAATAAGCTGAAACGTTGCCACTTACAGATGACGTCGTATCTTTCTCGCAATACAATTTCACTTGATCTGCTGTAGACAATTTTGAATCACTTCCTCCAAAAATATTACATGAAGAAACAATTAGTGCACTTGCTAATAAACACGTTGAGAATATTACTTTTGACTTTCTCATGTTAAGGGTAATAATTTTGCACTTCCAGCCCTTGAGCGCGTTTTCATACTAGATCGGTTAAGACATAAATAAGAAGTGTGAGCCAGTTAGTTCCATTCTTGATCAGAAGGTTCTGGACTACCCGTAACGAAAGAACAGAAAAACAGCTCACACCTTTGACGTATATATGGTGTCATATATTGCGACCAAAAGAAGAACGTTATTTACTATCCATACGTTACAGTGAATTGTCCAGATTCTCTGAAAAGGATAAAGCTAAACGCTTCCTCAATATGTCTTGTCACAGCTGTGACGTTGCAAATATAAGATATTTTAAATGAAAAACAAAACAATTTAAATTATTTTTTTTGTTTTTTCTCGTTACCTTACTCGCAATACCTTTTATGGAGACTTTTCATTAAATAAAATCATTACTATATATTTATGTACTTATTGATAAAACGAAGTTGCCCTTTATCCAATTTAAAGGTCTCTGTATAATCTATTCTGTTAATATTGAAAATGTTGCATATCAAATCCGACAGATTATTTTAATGGTTTCTCACGTTCCATTTATAAACATTATTTGTGTCTATAATTTGAATTGTTGCTATAATTTGATATTTTATTGAAACGGCTCACACTTCTGATTTTGCTCAAAAGCGAACGTTATTATATTAACTTGCTACATTGAATTATCCAGATTCTCTGATAGTTAATATAAAGAATTCATATTATATCCTTGTAATAACATGTAATCCAAAACATTCTCGTGAGTCGTTTCCTTTTTCTTACATAAATATACGCTATGTGTATTGACGCACACTTATAAAAATTAATTTAAACAAAACTTTATGTTTCATGTTCTCTCTGTTTTTAAATTATTAATGATGCAAATATACATTTTTTTTTTAAATAAATAATAAAAAAAAGAAAAAAATTAACCAAATGGATGAAATGGATGGATTCGCCTATACAATCTTTTTCTCTATTTTGGTGGAAAGCCATCATTCCTCAGATTTTCTATTGTTATTCGCGACAGAGTATTTGGCAATTATCTGCATCTTTTCTGTCTCCGGTATGCCACGGACTTATATGATCGGCTTCCGTTTCTTCTATTCCGTGACGACATCGTTAATATACTTGAGTCATTCTTTTATAATCAGATGCGTGTGAATCACGATGTAGCCAGTTCCAAGATATCCGACTTCGTGATAGTTGGACACATAAAATTCCAAATTATTCGGTTGGAATTTGTATATATCATATAGGTTTTACCTGTTTGCAGAAAATTCGCCATCAATTCATCAAAAAACATTCATTATGGATACGGCAACCAGAAATCAGAGCGGAATGTTTTCCTTATTATTTCTAAGATTTATATTTAATAGTTAGTCGTCTTTCAGAAAATCGACGATATTCCATGTGAGGGACTCATCAAGATATACAAAATTCTCAATTTGCTCTTACAAAATTCTCAATTTGTCCTTACAAAATTCTCAAAACTCCCCTTTTTGTTGTTACCCTGACGGTCTGTACAGAGATGAAACGGCATTCGCTACTCTTCTTCACGG